>JAYVOX010000391.1:0-22168 GCA_043757695.1 Schlesneria sp. | reverse complement strand
CACCTACCGGGCCGAGCCGGCCCTGCACAACGGCGACTGCCGCGCGGGCGGGTTCGAGTGGGTCGATTGCAACGACGCGGCCGCGGCCACGATGAGCTAGCACGGATGGCAAAGCCGGGGCACCGATAAAACAATTGGCAATGGCCGCCGGTTGGACATTGCACTCGGTCTGAGGCACCGCCTCGCTGGAATCTTCACTTCCGCCCATCGTCGCGCGCCATCAGCGGTTTCAACTCAGGCACTTGCTCCCGCAGCGCCTCCACGACCAACTTGGCCATCGCCATCGCTCCCTTGCGACTGAAATGAGTCCGATCGTTGGCAGCGGCGGTGTAGTCGGAACTCGCCTCATCGCCAAGTTTGTCATAGAGCGCGACGCTGTTCGCATGGAGATCAACGACGGGTGTTTTGGTCTCTGCTCCGACCTGCTTCATTGCGTCGGCATACGGGCCGAGTGTGGAAGCGGCTCGGCCATCGACAAACGTGCGCCGCGCAACGGGCGTCACGAGGACCGGCTTCATTCCACGTTCCCGACACTCCGTAATGTACTTCCTCAAGTTGTCCTGAAACTCACCAGCGGCCTCCGTCGCCGCAGGCTTTCCCTTTTGATCGTTGTGACCGAATTGAATGAAGAGATAGTCCGCCTTCACTTCCAGAGTCTTTGCCCACAGTCCCTCACGAATGAAGCTCTTGGAACTTCGCCCCGACTTGGCGTGATTGATGACCTCCACCTGGTCGGTGAAGTACTCACCAAAGACCTGCCCCCAACCCGTCAATTCGGGCCGGTCGGCCGGTGGATTCGGATAGCTCGACACCGTCGAGTCGCCGATCAGCAGCAGGCGAATCTTCGATGCAGACTGATCCTGCGCAGAGGCAAGAACAGAGACCACGAGACAGACGAACAGGAAATGAGCGACTCCAAAAAAACACGGCCGGATCGAAAGTCGTAAATCATTTTCTGCCGACAAGTGCCGATGCGGGTTGAGACTCACCATGGTTGTTCTCCGTCGATGAAATTGGGTTGGAGATTCAGTGCTGCGTGCCCGATCTTCCCGGCGCAACCGACACCGATTAGCGAGTAATCGCCATCGACGCCTCCGTAATCGCCATCGACGGGCGGACAACCGAATGGAACCTCGCCTCAATGGCGATCGACAGTCGCGCAATCGTCATCGACACCTTTGTAATCGCCGCCGACGGGCGTGCAATGACCACCGACGCTGCAGTGATGGCAAGTTACATCAGCACAATTTGTTCCGACAGAGGCGCAATCGCCATCGGCCGAGCCGTTTTCGACAAATGCCGCGTCGTAACTGACTATGACCGAACTGGAAACGTCACTTTCCTCGCTGCCGGCCCGGATTTCCCCAAGTGCCTGACCCCGATCTTCCTCGACATTCGCTGGGGGCGAGCGAAGCACTCGACCTCAGCCACCCGGCGGAAAAGCAAAACCAGCAGAAGCTATCCCCGCAAAAGACAGAAGGAACCCGCGATCGGAGTTCCCCAAATCAGACACGCCACAACCGCTGAAATCGAACTCGCAAAACAACTGCGACAAGACATGAAAAAAGGGTTAACGGCGTTGGGTGGCACCGTCAACGAGGTCAAACAGGCGGTCAATTGCTACGATTGGTGTGCCACTGACGGCGAGCGCGGGACGATTGATGTGGGCTGGCAAACATGTGGTTGTCGCACCACGACACGGTTCCGTTCCTGCGAGCGTTGCTCCCCTCGCAACACTCGCAGGGCGGAGCCGGATTGCAGTGAAGAGCGATGTACTCCAATTGGAATGACTTTCAACATGTCGGACGAGTTGACGGAAACGCCGCCTGAATCACTGTCCGTGGCTTTCGAGAGACTCGTCCGGTTGACGGAAAGTTCGGTTGAGCAGACCAGCCTGCGGCGAGCGATCAACGAAGCCGTGGTCGCTGCGCCGGGAAACGTCGAGACTCACTGGTCACGCTGGTTTCTGGATGCGGGGCGTGCCGTGGGGCTGAAGATCGACGAGTTCGCCGCGTCGGTTGACGCCGCGCACGATCTGGCCGCTTCGGGCGTGACATTGCTGACGTGGCACGCCACCTCTCAATGTTTTCTGCTACTCACGCGGAATGATCGCGGACGAGTGCAGTCCATCTGGTGCGACGTGGAAGTCGCCGCATCGACGACCTCGCCTCACAAGCTGGCTCGGGTGCTGACCAACAACGACCGAGCACGCTCCTTGGATTGGATCGCCGTCGGCACGAGTGCTCTGCACGACGAGAACCGTTCGGCCGCGCATCCCGCTCGTCACGAGCACCACTCGCACTCGCCCCATCCGACGCCGCTGGCCCGCTTTTGGCAGATGTTGCGTCCCGAGTTCAGCGACATCGGCATCCTGCTCGTCCTGGGACTGGTGGTCGGTCTGCTGGCGACGGCGGTGCCGATTGCCGGCCAGCAACTGGTGCGGACGGTCACGTTTGGAACGCTGTATCAACCGATCATCGTCCTGTCGATGATGCTGCTGTTGTTCCTGAGCTTCATGGGAGCGTTGCAGGCACTGACGGTGTTCGTCGTGGAACTGATCCAACAGCGGTTGTTCGCACGCACGGTGGCCGACCTGGCACTGCGGCTTCCGCGCGCGGACTGGGCGGCACTCCGAGCTGCGAACGGCCCCGAGTTGATCAACCGCTTTCTCGAAATCGCCACCGTACAAAAGATCGTCGCCGGACTGCTGGTGGATGGACTGGCGCTCGTGCTGACCACGGTGATCGGCATGACGCTGCTGGCCTTTTATCATCCGTTCCTGCTCGGCTACGACCTGTTGTTGCTGGTGCTGCTGCTGTTCGTGGTGTTGGTGCTGGGACGTGGCGGGACACGGACGGCCATTCGCGAGTCGATCGAGAAGTACCGCGTTGTCGCGTGGCTGGAGGAGGTCGCCCGTTGTCCGATCGCGTTTCGATTGGCGGGGGGAGCGGATTTCGCGTTGGCTCGCGCGGATCGGCTGACGGCGGACTATCTGACCGCGCGGCGCAGTCACTTCCGCGTGCTGCTGCGTCAGATTCTGAGCCTGTTCGCCATTCAAGCCCTCGCCAGCACGACGCTGCTCGGTCTGGGCGGCTACCTCGTCATGCACGAGCAACTGACGCTCGGCCAACTCGTCGCGGCCGAGCTGATCGTGACGATGATCGTCGGTTCCTTCGCCAAGCTCGCCAAGCACATTGAAGGCTACTTCGATTTGATGGCGGCGATGGACAAGCTGGGCTACTTGAGCGATCTTCCGCTGGAGCGCGGCGGTCATTCCCTGCGGGTGCTGCCCGACGCTCCGCTGGCCGAGCTGCGTGCGGTGCGGTTCCTGCCGTGGCGTGAGGAGATTCATGGTGCAAACGCTCACGCTGGCGAAGTCGTCTCGCTCTGCATTGAGGCCGGGCAGCATGTCGCCGTGCTCGGAAGCAGTGGCTCGGGCAAGAGTCATCTGGCAGACATGCTGTACGGCCTAGAAGCGCCCTCGGATGGAATGGTGCTGCTCGGCGGCTGCGACGTGCGCGAGTTGACACCCGAGGTTCTCAGACGACACGTGGCGCTGATTCGCACGGTGGAAGTGATCCCGGGAACGCTGGAGGAGAACATCCACCTGGGCCGTTCCGATGTCGATGCGGCGCAGATTCGCGAGGCCCTGTGCCTGGCCGCCCTGCACGACGAGGTGGCCTCGCTGTCCGACGGACTGCAAACCGCTTTGACGTGCGACGGCGCGCCGCTCTCGGGTTCGCAGCAAGTCCGTCTGATGATCGCTCGCGCCGTGGCGGGCCGCCCCAAACTGCTGGTGATCGACGGGCTGCTGGATCGGTTGCCGGACGATCTGCTCGATCCAGTGCTGTCCAATCTCCAACGCGCTGACGCCGCGTCCACGCTGCTGGTGCTGACGGGTCGCCAGGACGTGGCGAGGCGATTGCCTCGCACCGTGAAGCTCGTTCAACATCTCGCACTCGCCGACGCACATTCGTCTCACTCTCCCCTTGGCCACTGACCTGGAACGCCGTGATTCTCATGACAACCGCACCGACCGAAACGTCATCCCCTGCTGATCGCGCCGTGTCCGAGCGAACCTTCCCGGCACTGCGGCTGACGCGCTCGTTCCGTCTCGCGCGGCGAATCGCTCGCGTGCTGCTGGTGCTGTTGTTCGCCGCCATCGCCGCCATGGTGTTCGTGCCGTGGCAACAGACGGCGGCAGGCCGGGGGCAGGTGGTCGCCTTTGATCGAAACCAGCGGCATCAGGACATCGACGCCCCCATTTCGGGACGCATCGTCAATTGGAATCCCCTCCTGGCTGAGGGAGCGATGGTCCAAGAGGGGGACCGACTGTTTGACATCGAAGTGATCGACACCGAACTCATCAAGCAGATGGAACTGCAACTCGCGGCCACGCAGCGAAAGCTGACTGCCGACAGGACGATCGTCAACGCGTACTTCGAGAACGTGCAGGCGTTCCAGGACGTTAAGGAGCAGGTCGTGTTGGCCGCGGCAGAATTCATCAAGGTGGCCGAACAAAAACTGCGGGCCGAGGAAGAGGGACTCAAGGCCGCGCTCGCGGCGGCGGATCAATCGGAGAAAGACCGCATTCGCCGGAAGGAACTCCTCGACCAGAAAGTTGGCTCGCAATTTGACTGGGAGCGAGCCGTGCGTCAGTCCGACGAGGCGAACGCCAAGGTGGAGCAAGCCCGGGCCTACATGAACGCCGCCAAGAACGAACTGGTTGCGAAGAAGGCGGAACTTATAGCGAAGACGCGGGAGGCGCAGGCCAAGATCGACAGTTCGACCGCCGTTTACGAAAAGTCCAAGGGTGACTTTGCTGCCACGGAAAAGGAAATTGCCGACATTGCGGCCAAGCAGACGATGCAAAAGCAGCCGGTTCTCGCGCCGCAGGACGGTTACATCTTCAAGCTGAAGGTCTCTCAGGGAGGACAGATCGTTACGCAGGGGGCTTCGCTGCTGGAACTGGTCCCTTCGTCACCGGATCGGGCGGTGGCCATCAAGGTCGATGGAAACGACGCTCCGCTGGTTTCGTCGAAGGACCAACAACAGCGGCCGCGCAAGGTGCGGCTGCAATTTGAAGGCTGGCCAGCGGTGCAGTTCTCGGGTTGGCCGGCGGCGGCGGTGGGAACGTTCGGCGGCATCGTGTCGGTGGTGGATTCCACCGACGACGGCCAGGGAAAGTTCCGCGTGCTCGTCCTACCAGACCCCGACGAACCGCCCTGGCCCAACGAACTGATCCTGCGCCAGGGAGTGCGTGCGAACGGCTGGGTCTTGCTGAACGAGGTTTCGCTTGGTTGGGAAGTGTGGCGACAGATGAATGGATTTCCTCCCGTCGTGGCGATGGACGAGCCCAAAAAAGACGGCGAGAAACTGTTGCGAGGCAAAAAATGATCGACCGGCGCATGGCCGCCTTGCTGCTGATACCAGCGATGCTGATTGGCTGTCGATCCGCCCGGTCGTTCCTAACAAAGGACGATGCCGCGCAGAGGCCGATCCGGCACACACAAGCTCCGGCCGGATCGGCCACCGTAGCCGGTCAGCGCGAACGATCCGATTCAACGGACGCGGCGATTCAAGACTCCAGCGGCATCGTGACCGTTTCGTCGAACGAGGAATCGGAGTCCGCCGAGAGATCGTCCACTCGTGACGAGCGCCAGTCGGCGGCGAAACCTCCGACCGACGCCGTGGTCGTCGGGATTCGACCACTGCAACTGAGTGAAGTCGTCCAGTCGATCCATGCCTCGTACCCGCTGCTGCAAATCGCCATCTACGGCCGCAACATCGCGGCGGGTGAGCAACTGTCGGCCGAGGGAGCGTGGGACTTGAAGCTCAAGGCCGACGCCAACAACGCGCCGCTCGGCTATTACAAGACCTACCGCAACGGAGTCGGCTTTGAACAGCCGACGATGTGGGGCGGCGAGGTCTTCGGGGGCTACAAGCTCGGCCGGGGAAGCTTCGAGCCGTGGTATGGCAATCGCGAAACGAACGATGGCGGCGAGTTCGGTGCCGGCATCCGCATCCCGCTCGCGCAGAACAGAGCCATCGACGAACGCCGCGCCACGCTGTGGAAGGCGACCTACGGCGTCGGGGCCGTCGAACCGTTCATTCAGGCGCAGATCATCGAGTTCATTCGCGCCGGGACTTACGCCTACTGGGACTGGGTGACGGCGGGTCTCAACCTGCGGATCTCGCGGCAGTTGCTCGACCTCGCCCAACAGCGGGACACTCAGATTGACGGGCAGGTCAAGGCGGGAGCACGCCCCGAAGCGCTGCTCATCGACAACCACCGCCTGATCGTCTCGCGCGAGGTCAAGCTGATCGAAGCCCAACGCAAGCTGCAAAGCAACGCGATCAAGTTGTCGCTCTTCTTGAGAACGCCCGATGGCCAGCCAGTGATTCCCACCGAGGACCAACTGCCGGCCGGGTTCCCGCGGGCGTCGTCCGTGGCCACGGACAAGGTACCGTTCGATGTGGCCGAGGCTCTCGCGCGACGCCCCGAACTGACAGAGCTGGACTTTCAGCACCGCATGGCTCAGGTCGATTGGCAGCAGGCTCAGAATCTGACGCAGCCGGAACTCGATGCGACCTTGTGGTCGGCGAAGGATGTCGGCGGCTGGACCGACTCGAAGGGATCAAAGTCGCCTTACCAGGCTGAAGCCAGTTTGAACTTCTCCGTCCCGCTGCAACGCCGCAAGGCACTCGGCAAGATCACGGCGGTCGAGGGAAAACTGATCCAGATCGCGACCAAGCGGCAGTTCGCCGAAAACAAGATCGCCACCGAAGTGCAGAACGCCGTAATCACGATCGACGCCGCCTATCGTTCCATCGACAAGGCCCGCGAAAGCGTGAAGCTCAACGAACAGATGCAGCAGTTTGAAGTCGTCAAGCTCGACAAGGGAGACAGCGACCTGCTGCTCTTGAATCTGCGCGAGGCGGCCACCTTCGACGCACGCGTCGTCGAGATGGAAGCCCTGCTGCACTACTTCGAGTCGCAGGCCGATTACCGAGCCGCCCTGGCGCTGGATGTCTCCGAGTTCCACTTCCTCGGCGAGCCGGTCGCGCCGGCACAACCACTCGTTCCCGCTCCACAACCGGGGCCGGTCCTGCTCCCCGCGCCGTGAGAGCAGTCCAGTAGGGTGGGCATTGCCCACCACAATTTGGAGACCACCCGCCGTTGCCAACAGGAAAGTAGCCAAGTTGGGTGGGCTGTGCCCACCATTTTCCGGTTGATGCGTGAGTGGGATATCTTGCTGGAGCATGGTGGGCACAGCCCACCCTACGGCACTCACTTTGTGAGGACCATTTGCCGCTCTCCGGGCTGAAGATCACTGATCAGTCTTCGGCGACGAAGCGACCATGTCAGCGCTGTAAGTATCGCCACTGACAAATCACAAATCCTCACGAAACGAAGGCCTGACGGGCAAGAGTGCCCATCCTCCATTCGAGCGGCAACTACGCCAATCGGTTGAGGGCGGGGAGGAGATGCTTGGTGGCTCGCAACCACCCTTCGACTTGAAATCTCAGCCGGGGGCGTTGCCAGACCGTCCAGCGGATCTGCGGGCCTTCCTGGCCGAGACTTTGTTTGTAGCGGGCATCGCCGCCGAGGAAGTCGTAGATCGCAGCTCCCTGGTCGAGGTTGTGCTGGATCGCCAATGCATGACTGACCATGCCCGGCTTCTTGCTGTTGTTGTCCTCGTAGGCAAATCCCGTCTGATAGGCGAGCACGCGGCCTGAGTGGACGAAGCTGTAGACGTAGCCGATGGTGGTCTCACCGGCGCAGATGTGAAGCAGTTGAATCTCGCCGCGCGGGAAGCAGAACTCGATCAACGATCGGTGAAAGCCATCGGTGAATTCGCTGCCGAATGCCCCCGACTCGCCGCGCGCGACCCAGTGACTTTGATGGAGCTGCTTCAGGCCCTCGTAGAACTGAACGGCTTCCGCGAGCGTGGAAGCACACTCCACGCGCAGCGGGCCGGCGGCTTCGTAAAGCCGCATCGACTTGCGGATCTGCTTCTGTGCGTGGCTGCTCAGCGTCGAGAGGTAACTCTGCCCGGACTCGCGGAGCGACCCGAGATCGACCAGGTAGCAGGGGCACTGCTTGTCCACCCTGGACCGAATCCCCGCGGGCGGATCGGCGAGCACCCGGTCGAACGCCGAATCGACATCGATCCCCGGCGCGCAGAACTCGTCCCAATCGTGACACGAGACAATTAGAAAGTTTAGACAGGCTCGATACACTTCGGTCGCGACGCTCCGGTCGGCCAGCAAGCTGTTGTGCTCGACCGTAATCTTGTCAAACGTTTCGTCGCCGGTCTCGTTGAGAAACAGGACGCGCGAGGCGATCACATTGCCGCGGCGCTGCCGCTGACGATGGAGGATCGCGAGGCCGACAACGCCCGAGTCGTTCTCGGCGAGGAGGATTTGCGGACGGAGATTGCGGGGAAGCTGGTTCAACCAGCAACCGATCCAACCCCACGACGTAAAGAACGAATGGTCGCTTCGGGATTGAAGGTCGGTCCACAGCACACCGAGATCCGTGCGATCATCAATGTCCAGCAAGGAGACTTGGATTTCACAGGGGGCAGACATGCGCCATCTCTCCAGTAGAGGATTCGACGGTCGATTTACGTTGAGCCTTGACCATTCGGACGAGGGATCGCAGCCCGCTTCCCAGCGTTCGCGGTAAGCACGCCAGCGCGAGAAGCGGCACGATCCGAGACTGACCGGGCGCAGACCACAGGCTACGGACGAGGTGATGCCGGGCCAGCGAGCGATCGCCGCGGTCCAGAGCCAGTTCGCCGATCCAACCGTGAGCTTCGGCAAACACGCCGTTGAGCATCTGCTTCGGCAGGCAAATCTGGCCGCGATGCTCGCGGACCGCCCGTGAAATTGTCTTCAAAAAGTTGGTCGCAATTCGCAGATGCGTTTCGGGGCGAGTGATCCGATCGGCCAGGCCGCGCTGATACTGAATCGACGACACATCCACGAAGGCCACCGGCGATAAGCGGCACGCCCGGAGATGGAAGTCATAGTCCTCGCCGCCATTGGTGTACTCGGGGTTGTAGCCGCCGATCTTCCCCGCCAGTTCGCGCCGCAACACGACCGTCGAAGTGTGGATCAGACTTCCCATGATCATCGGTGAGAAAATGTCGCCGATGTACATCCGCGCGCTGCGGAGCGGTTCGTCGAGCCACGGAGCCGCCTCAGACATCGGCGCAGAACGCTCGTAGAGCGTGTCATACGTGAACCATCGATGGGCCTCGTACATGCTCCTCAGATAGCGAGGACTGGAGACGTGGCCGTCGGGTTGAAGGGCCTCCATATCGGTCGAGACCAGCCCCGCCTCAGGCGCGAACCGCAGGGCGGCGAGTTGGACTTCGAGTTTCCACGGGTGCCAGATGTCGTCCGAGTCCAGCAGCGCGACGAATTCACCTCGTGCGATCCGCAGGCCGTGATTGCGGGCTCCCGAGACGCCCGTGTTGTCCTGGTAGACGTATTTGACTCGCGGTTCGTCGCCGAATTCGGCGCGGATGACATCGCGCGTGTTGTCCTGGGAACCATCGTCGATCACGAGGATCTCGATGTTGCCATGCGTTTGCGCGAGCGCGGACTTGATCGTCCTCGGAACACAATACGCCCGGTTGTAAGTTGGCACGATGACGCTCACGAGTGGTGCTGTCATAGCGAACCGACACTCATTTGGGGCTGGATTGTTCAAAGTGCGAGTCTTCCGATACGGCCTGACGAGGCAGGCACCTCAGACGTGATGGAGAGCGATGTCGAACCGGAGTATTCCGCGTGTCGTGGCTTTGACGACTAACCCGGAACCTAGCTCGCCGGTCACACTCCGATGTGGCGTTCATTCAGTCCTAACGGCTTTGACAGCGTTGCCGCGTCGAAAATGCCTGCGATGCCGACAAAGTGCATCAGAGCAACATGAGTCAGGACTCCGACAATTCGCGCCACGGCAACAGTCGGGCACGGTGGCTGTTCAGAACACGGTGCCTGTTCAAAACGTGGTGATGCCCCTCGCCACGAACGATGCCCTCGAGCAACGTTCGCCGGAGTGAACCAAGACGGTTCCGCTGCGATTCGACATCCGCGAATTGCCTGTCGCGCTCGTGATGGGTCGATACACGCGGCACATCCGTCAGAGACCTCCGTGAACCGACGGCGGTGGTGAGGAACCAGTTTCAATTGGAATCTGCGGCCTGCCGTGTGAGCTACGTTTCGCCCAGACCCTACCGGCAGGGCACTTCCCAGTTTCAAAGTAGTTTCAAAGTAGGGTGGGTCGAGTCTTCGAGGCCCACCAATCCGCACAGGGTTTACGGTGGGCCTCGACCGCACCCAACAGGTTCCGCATTTTTGAACTGGGCGTTGCCCAGACCCTACCGGAGGCTGTACTCGCATGAAACATGACTCGTCCACGATGTTGTTGGAACCGCCCTCGGTTCCGGAAACATGGGAACCCCTCGACGCGGTTGAGGCTTCGATCCCTCAACCATCGCCGGCTCCCGCGTGGTTGGATCGCGGGCAGATTCCCGGTCTGGACGGTCTGCGAGCGGTGGCGATTCTCCTGGTCCTGATGGTCCGCAGCGTTCAGACTGCGGGATTTCCGGAATGGCCGCTCCTCCGGGAGGCGGCGCATCACGGGTACATCGGCGTCGATCTCTTCTTCGTCGTCAGCGGGTTTCTGATCACGACTCTGCTGGCTCGTGAATGGGAACGTCATGGCGAAGTGAACCTGAAGCGGTTCTATCTGCGGCGGTTCCTGCGGATCATGCCAGCCTATTGTGGCCTGCTGATCACCATCGCGATCTGCCAGGGGCTGGGAAAATTCCAAATCGCGGCCGGCGATTGGATCGGATCACTCACTTACACCACCAACTTTCTAAACCATCCGTCGAGCGAATTGGGGCATACCTGGTCGCTATCGATTGAAGAACACTTTTACTTGCTGTGGCCGTTCGTGCTTTTCTTCGGCGGCGTGGCGGGAGGTTGGCGAGTCGCCATCGGCTGCATCGTGGGCTGCTGGTTGGCGCGGTGCGGCATCGCCGTGGGCCTGCCGCGTTTGGTCTCGGCCACAGAGGTCAGCTATTACGCATCGATGGCCGAACTGTGGACTTTCACTCGGCTGGATACGATTTCGATGGGATGCCTGCTGGCGCTGGCCTGTCGATCCGCGTCCGGTCGTGTGTGGCTCGACCGCCTCAGCCGGCCGCCTCTGCTGTGCATCTACTTTCTGGTGCTCTGCACCTCGCTGAAGTTGGACACCTCCACCAAGTACCACCTGTGCGTGGCGTACAGTTTGCATGCCGCCTGTCTCGCGTTATTGATGTGGGGCCTGATCCGATCGGAAGGACTCGCCCGGCGCATCTTGAGCAATCGTGTCCTCACGACGATCGGCCTGGGGTCGTACAGCATCTACCTGTGGCACCGGTTCTTTATCGACCCCCGGCAGACGGCTTGGATGCATCTGTTTCCGCAGAACGTGTTCCTCGTACTGGCTGCGGCGCTGGTGTCCTATTGGTTGATCGAGCGGCCGTTCAATCGTTTGAAGGATCGCGTCGCGGCGTAAATCGGTGGTAGTGATTGAACTCATTGCTCGCCCATTACCGATCAATCGAGTCAGGCCAGTGCCTCCCACCACGAACTGAGTTTTCTGACATTTCCGATACCTTGTCGGCGTCAAATTTCGACGCGACTGGGTTCCGTGTGCAAGAGTTGGAGCAGACTTCGGCAGACCCGTCGCCTTGTACGTCACAGTGCGGTTGATCGAGCCGACTTCGGATTGGGCCACGATGTTTCTTGAACTTTCCAAACGCGGGTTCTTCTCTCAGGCACTCGACCTCACCGGGTGCGGTCGTGCCTTGCGGGCGACTCGCGCTTGGGAAGGCGTGCTGGTCCTGAACTATCACCGGATCGGCGATCGCCGCCATTCCCTGCTGGACCGCAACCTCTGGAGTGCGACAGACGAGGACTTCGATCGGCAGGTTGCCGCCGCGGCGAAGCAGTTCGACGTGATCGGACTGAGCGATGTCGAACAGGCTCTGCGCGAACGTCATGGACGGTATCTGATGTTCACGTTCGACGATGGCTATCGCGACAACTACACCAACGCCTATCCGGTACTGAAAGCGCATGGAGTTCCCGCCACGTTCTTCATCACCACCGGATTCCTCGACATTCCCATAGTGCCGTGGTGGGATGAAATCGCGTGGATGGTCCGGACCAGCCGTCTGGCTGCGCTGGATGCGAACCGCTGGACATCGACGCCGGTGCCCTTTGACGACCCCGATCGCGAGGCCGCCATTCAACGGCTGCTCCAGGTCTACAAGGGCTTACCGGGAGAAGTCACCGAGGACTTCCTCGACTTCCTCTCGGAGGCTCTTCAAACCGGTCGCTGCCCTCGGTCGATCGCCGAAAATCTCTGGATGACCTGGGACATGATCCGCGAAATGAAACGCGGAGGCATGACGTTCGGAGGCCACACGGTCACTCATCCGATCCTCGCCAACTTGTCGGCCGAGCAGCAGGACTGGGAAGTCGGCGAGTGCCAGCGGCGACTGGCTGCCGAACTGGGCGAGCCGATTGAAGCGTTCAGCTATCCGGTCGGGGGACCAGCGAGTTTTGACCGCTTTACCAGGACATCGCTCGCCACGCACGGTTTCCGACTGGCCTTCACCTTTTTCGGCACGCACTGTCGTCCGGGACACAAGGATCTGTACGCCATCAGTCGGACGGCGATCGAGACCGACATCGATCTGTCCCTCTTCCGAGCAGTCCTCACGCTGCCGCAATTGTTCGCGTGACGGTTGACTCGCTGTGCGGCCGGTCAATGGTTTTTGGGCGGTACTAGGTCACTTGGCAACACGTAAGACGAACTAATTCGAGGCCATGGTCGAAGAATTCAAAGACGTTGAAGATGCTTCAACAGCCCTCGACGCATTGGGCAGACTCAGAGAGCAGATTGCCAAAGGGGTATTCAAGTAGTCATGCCGCTCGCCTTAATGCGCGAGGTCATGCACCTGCGCGATCCCGGCCTGTTGTCGCTGAAAAAGCTTTACGCCGCCTCCAGGTCCGAGCCTTGATCCGATGCGATTTTGTGGCAGACCGCCGTGCCGAACTATGGCATCGCCACCGAACGTTCGAGCGTGTACCTCCACTGGCGGTTCGGACTCGACCCACAGCTCAAGTAGCGTACGCTGGCCGTGCAAAACGAGCGCGGTGAGCTGCGCGGCGATACTGTCTATCTCGAACGCGATCCGGAAGAGACGTTGTCGTTCGGTGCGATCGTCGATCTGCTGGCCGTCGATCAGTCAGCGACCGACGCCGTGCTGGCATCGCTCTCGTCGCACCTGCGCCGTTCGGGAGCCATCTGGATTCAGATGCTCTACTTCGGCTCGCCGCTCATTGAAGGAGCGTTAGCACGCAACGGGTTCTTTCGCCGCTCAAACAACTTTCACCTGCTGGCTCATCTCCACCCGGGCCACCAGTCACGCGAATCAGAACTGTTGGCTCCCGCTTACTGGCACATGACCGAAGCGGAAGCCAAGTTCTGAAGCCGCGTTACCCCGCCCTCACATCGCCTTGTCATCGCGAACTGAGACTTGCAGCGAACCGAGCATCTTTGTGATCGCCGCCTCTTTCGCGTTGATGTTCAGCACGTTGTCGAGCACATACGTTTGCGGCTCGTTACTCGGATGAATGATGAGACGACCGCAGCGGAGCAGCATGTACTCGAACACGTCGGTAATTTCCTTGCTGATCCGGACGTTGGGAGCCGGATAACGCTCGACGCTGCTGAGGAAGCCGTGATGGTGAAGCAGTTCGTTCTGACGGACTTCCCAGTAATCGAACCGGACGTTGATCAGCACGGCGACATAGATCAGCGCCAGCATCGCGACGAAGCAAAAGTAGAAGGTCGCGTTCGCACGCGGATCAATCCGCTTTAAGACGCCAGTGACATTCGGCAACAGGTCCGGGAAATAGATCGACCCGAGCAACGTTCCCATCACGAGGACCACACCGACGAAGAACAGGTTGAGCGACGTGGTGCGTGGAAAGTCGAAGGCCAACACCACCACGTTAGCGGTCAGCAGTCCGAGGAACAACACACCGATTGTTTGGGCATGTTGGCTCGCTTCACCCAACACCATCGTCATGATCCCGGCGATGATGGCCGCGATGAAGGTCGGGTAAAGCAACACGATTTTCGGGTACGAGATCAGAATGATCGGCTTGGTTGATTCACTCTTACGGCTGGACAACGGCACTACGGGTGGGGAAGCAGACACGGGGGACATCTCCTTGAAGCAGAGGCGATCAACTCGGGAAAGGCTTAGTGAAGCAGGGGCACACAGGTGGACGTGCAGACCTCGCAACGGGCGGGCAATCTACTCGGCGTCCCGGCTGCAATCCAGAGCCGCCAAGAATGACTGGCCGAAACCACGACGACAGCCGAAGCAATCACGCGGCCCGCGAAGGAGCGAATGGTGCAGCGGATCAATCGCAGATTGAGACAAAGTTGAGGACGCTTTCGGACTCCCCCCACGCCTTTCGATTACACGCGCTTCGTTCGATCACCGTCTCCACGCATTCGCCCGACACAGGCCGCAGCGAGGTGCCCGCCAAACCCGAGCGACAACTTCCAGGCCACGTCGATCTGCCGGGATCGCGATTCCATCGGCGTGAAGTCGAGGTCGAAGTCGGGGTCGGGATGATGCAGATTGACCGTCGGCGGAACGACCTGATCGCGCAGGGCGAGTAATGTTGCCGCCAATTCCACGCTCCCTGCCGCTCCCAGCAAATGGCCGAGTCCACCCTTGAGGCTCGAACAGGAAACTCGTATCGCGTCTGATCCGAGCTGTTCTCGAATAGAAAAACTCTCGACGCGATCGTTCGGAACCGTGGCGGTCCCGTGCAAGTTGATGTAGTCGGGGCGGAGCGGCACCTCGCGCGCGATGTCTTGCAACAACCGCCTCAACGACGTGCCCGCCGGATCAAGCTGAGTCAGCCCCGAGGGATCTGTGAGCATTCTCCCGGCGAGCCATGCGCCGTACCAAGTCGCTCGCCGCGCGATGGCATGTGCGAGCGACTCGAAGACCAAGCACGCCGCTCCTTCGCCGATCACGAAGCCCGAGCGGTCTCGATCAAACGGACGGCACACTGCGGTCGCGTCATCGTGGTGAGGTCGAGCCAGCACTCCCATGCGACGGAATGAACCGAGGATCGCCGGTTGCAACGACGCATCCGCGCTCCCCGCATAGACGACATCGCAGTGGCCGCCGCGAATCAACTCGGCCGCGCGGTGACAGGCCGCCAAACCGGTGGCACAGGCCAGCACCGGGCACAACATCGGGCCACGACAATCGAACTTCGCAGCCACAGCGCGCGCCGCTGCATCGGGCCAGACATCGGGCCAGGACGAGTTGCCTCCCAACGCCTCCTCTTCGCGAGTTCCGTGACCGCGCAATCGAGCCGACAAGGCCAAGCGTGCATACGTGTGAAGACCGCCTTTGCTGGAACCAAACACCACGCCCGTTCGCTCGGGATCGGAACCGTTCGCGTCCAGTGTCGCATCGCGCGCGGCTTCAGTCGCGACGCGCAACGCCAACTCGACCACAGGCTCGGACGAGGATCGAGAATCGTGCGGCGGAGGCTGACACGGCGCACCAGCCAGCCGTTCATTGCCAGTCCACTGAGGAGCGGACAACCATCGCGAGGCCGACCGTCCAGCAAGCAACGCGGACCACGTAGACTCACGATCGAAACCGAGAGGAGTCCACAGTCCGATCCCCGTGACGACCACGCGCGGTGCCGTCGCCAATTGGTGGTCTCCATTCTGATCCCCTCTCCCGCCCGTCAGCGGGGGAGAGGGTTAGGGTGAGGGGGGGATTCGATGTGGAGTCGGACGCATTAAAGCTGCGGCGACTCTCCCGCCCGTCAGCGGAGGGAGACGGAACTGGAAGGACGAGAGATCCCGCGCACGCGTTCAATCACGTCCGCCGACTGGTGCGGCAGACGGCGTAGAGTGCTCCACCAAACAACACCAAGACGACGACACTTTCCAACACATACAACCGCCCGGCCTTCCGAACATTGGGAGGAGTTTTGGGGGGAGTTGCCTGAGCCAATGGCAAGACCAGCATGTCGGCCGCTGTGACCGGTACAGATGCCAGTGCGGTCGTGAGGCTCAGGCCAACGACCAGCCGCAGCAGCGAGTGCCGAAGCCGTTGCGAAACCGACAACCACTGCGAAGAACTGTGTTGAGGCCGGGTCAAGTTGGGTCGGATCAGATTCACGTCGTAAAGCCCTCGATCGGGATGCCGTTGGAACGGGGCGAACTCTAACCAACTCCCACACGGCTGGAAACTGTGACGGTTGCACCATTCCCCAAAAGAGACAGTGGTTCAGGTGAGATCTGTCGGTTGCGAACCGCCCACACCGATCGCCGTCGCCGTCGCGTAGTGCTGCGTGTGAGACAGTGAGATCAGCACGTTGGCAATCCCTAGACGTTCGGCCACTTGCCGCGTGGTGCCATGCAGCGCGATGACCGGCCGTCCGCTCGGTTCGGTCACGACTTCGATGTCCGTCCAACCGACCTCTTTGGTGAAGCCCGTCCCCAGTACTTTCATGACTGCTTCCTTCGCCGCCCAGCGTCCAGCGAAGTGCGGTGCCGAGTCACGGCGACCGCTGCAATGCGCGATTTCGCCCGGCGTGAAGACCCGTTCGAGAAAGTGATCTCCATGATCGGCGATCATCTTCGCGACGCGCTCCACTTCCACAATGTCTGTTCCGAGTCCCACGATCACAGTGCTTAGCTCCGGCTTGAGACACGCAGTCCCCACGCGGCGGCGAGACCTCCCGCGAACAACTCCACGAACCAGAACAACTCAGGCCAGGGGCTGGACCAGACACCAAGTTGCCTCACGCGGCGAGCCAGATATTCGCGAAATTCGTCCGTCGCCGAAGCGGGCGGCGTCACAGCGATCTCTCCTCCCGAGTCACGCTCCATCTGCCGCACCAAGTTGAGAGCTATCTGCTGTTCGCGAGGTGACGTGGCGCGCGAGGCGGCGTCCAATCGAAACGCCTGCCACGTGGAAGCGGCCAGCGCGACGAACGCGAACGCTCCGACCATCGACACGACTCGCGATGAAACACTCACGCGCATGGCCTTCGCGAACATTCCCGTGGCGGCTCCCATCGCCCAGCCGACCACAATCGGAAACAACACGAGCAGCCGGAGGCGCGCCGGAGCCTGCGCAGCGGCAATGCTGATCGCGACCAAGACCAACACGGCCGATCCCAACCAACTGGCGAACGGTCCCTTCGTCGATACGCGTTCCGATGGCATCGAGTCACTCGTCAGGGGTGGGTCGGAGGCAGCGGAATGAGCGTGTTCGGTCAACCGTGTGGCTCCCTCTAATCTTCAAAGGTCACGCGCGGGTTGACCACGACGTACAGAATGTCTGAGACCAAGATGCCGATCAGCGTCAGCACCGCCGACAACATGAGCGTCGTCATGACGAGGTCGTACTCGCGCCGCTGAACCCCTTCATACGAGAGCAGTCCCATGCCGTGAATGTTGAAGATCACTTCGATGATGACGCTCCCACCCACCAGAAACGGCAACAGCGATGCGAACAGGGTGATGATCGGGAAGAGACTGTTGCGCAGCGCATGAACCAAAATCACGCGTGTCTTTCCTGCCCCCTTGGCTTCGGCGGTTCGAATGTAATCTTGGCGAATGACTTCGAGCATCCCGGCGCGCATCTGGCGACTCACGTAGGCCAAGCCTCCGTAGGTCATGCACAGCACGGGCAAGGCGATGTGTTGCAGGTAATCGGCAACTTGTCCCCACGCCGACAGCTCGGCGAAATTGTCGGACCTCAAACCCATGATCGGCCAATGGAACCACGCACTGAGCAGCATCCGCAGCATCTCGGCCACCCAGAATGAGGGGAGACTGTACATGATGAACAGGCCGAGTGTCGCCGTGCGGTCGAGGGCCGAGTTCGGATAGGCCGCGCTGAAGATGCCCAAGGGAACGGCCGCGACATAGATCAGCACGAAGACGATCAGGTTGAGCCACATCGTCACCTTGAGGGCCTCCCACAGCTCAGGCCAGATCGGTTGCTCGGTCTGAAAGAAGATCATGTCGGCCGTCAAGAGTCGCCTCAGAAACAGCGCGAACTGCGCTGGCAGCGGTTTGTCGAACCCGTGCTTCTCGCGGAAGCGCAGTTCGGCCGCTTCCGTCCCGCGTTCGGCGTTCATCCCCGCTGCGGCCTGTCCCGACCCACCGTACTTCTGCGACGCCGGATCGCCCGGTGCGAGTCGAATCACCAGAAATGAAACGACGATGATCCCGAACAGTGTCGGGATCATCAGGAGGAGGCGTTTGAGGAGGTACGCGGTCATAGGTGCCTGTGATGACTGTTGAATCTCGTTCCCAAGCCGGAGCTTGGGAACGAGGGTTGGCCTCTCGTTCCCAAGCTCCGGCTTGGGAACGCTGGTTTTCGAAGCTCCGCTTCCGCTGCGTTGTCTCTCCAAGCTGGAGCTTGGAATGGGCGGTTCCCAAGCAGGAGCTTGGGAACCAGAGAAACCAGAGAACCAGAACTAATCATCTCCTGCCGCTCGCCTACTTGTGGACCTGCTCATCCTTCGGCACGTACCACTCGGACAAGTCGAAGCCCGGCCGCAGTCGGTACCACTTCACGTTGCGAAAGCGTTGGTGATAGACAGCGAGGTCTTTGGGAATCCACAGGAACATGTAGGGCTGCTCGCTGTCGATCAACCGGTGGAACGACTGGTGGATGCGTTTCCGCTTCTTTTCATCGAGCGTCACGCGCAGCATCTCGATCAGTTGGTCGGCCTCGGGATTGGCGAACGAGATCGCGTTGCTGCCGCGCTTGTGTCGCCCCGCTTCGGAACTGTGCCAGATTTGGAATGGATCGCTCTCGGTCGGCATCGTCCAGCGGAGCGTCGTGGCCTCGACTTCACGTGCCCGCAAACGCTCGATGAACGAGGCCCATTCGAGCGTTCTTACTTGGATGTCGATCCCGACCTGCTTGGCGTTCGTCTGAAGTACGGCACACATTTCTTCGTTGATCTTCTTGCCCTGTGCCATTTCGAGCACGATCTGAAACTTGACGCCGTTCTTGTCGAGGATGCCGTCGTTGTCGGTGTCGATCCAACCCGCTTCGGTCAGCAACTCGCGAGCGACATCGGGGTCGTAACCGATCGGAGCGACATCGTGGTCGTAGCCGGGGCCGAAGTAATACTGAGTCCCCGAGACGAGGATGCCTGCCCCGTGCATCTTCTGCGTGAGGAACGCGGCGCGATCGAACAGCATGGTCAACGCCAATCGAACACGGCGATCTTGAAACTGAGGCTTCAGCTCGTTCCAACCGAAGTAACTAAAGATCGGCACGAACCACGCGGCTTTGACGTACTTCTCTTGGAACCAATCCGGTTCGTCCTTCAAGTCTTCAAAGTACTGTTGAGCGGTCATGTCATAGAAGAAGTCGATGACTCCCGAGCGGAGGGCCTGCATCGCGGTCACTTGATCCGGGATGAACTTGATGATGATGCGATCGAGATGTCCGGCCGCGTCCTTTCTCCAGTAGTTCGGGTTGCGTTTCAGTTCGACACGATCGCCACGCTCCCACTTGTCCACGATGTACGGTCCCGTCCCCATTGGACTGCGGTTGTAGCGGTCATCGGTGTTGAAGAACTTGCCGAACTCCTGCCCCGAGACACTGAGCTTCTTCTGTTCCTGCTCCTGTTGCGGCGTGAGTGTCTCGAACGTCAGTTGCCGATCCTTGTCATCGCGAATCAACTTCTCGAAGAGGTGGAATGGCGGCGAGAACGTCGAAATGCCATACGTGAACTCGGGAGCCTTGAAGTATTGCTGCTGATACCTCATCCGCACCGTGTGCGTGCCCAGTGCTCGACATTCGATGAGGGCCGCGTAGTACGTCCGAATGTGGTCGCCATCGACGAACGGACTGTTGAGCAGGGCATAGCCGAACTCAAGATCCCGTGCGGTGAAGGGCGTTCCGTCGGACCAAGTCGCTTCCGGTCTCAGGTAGTACGTGTAATAGGTCTGCGCTTGGATGTCGGTCCATTCGCCCGGCTTGAGTGTGAGCGTCTCAGAGCCAGCCGATTTCAACTCTTCGTTCAGTGGGTTCTCGGCTGAGGCGGCAGTGACGACGAGCGAACCATCCGCCTGAGATTGCGATTGACCGTAGACTTCGGCACCAACCTTGACCGTGTACTTGCCGGTCGGGAAGCCGCTGACTTCGACTTGTCCCGTGGAGTTGCTCCAAAAGTGATAGCCCGTGATCGATGCTCCCACGATGCGACCAATGGGAAACACGCCGACCCAAATGCCTCCGATCGGCTGGCCAGCTTTGTCGGAGGTGGTCAGCTTCACAATTGGAGGAGGCGTTGGCTTGCCACCTTCTGCGGGGAGTGATGGCGCTTCATAGTCGATCTCAACCGAAGTCGTCGCAGCTTGACCGTCGAGTCTTACGCGGCGTTCCCTTCCCGGATAGTCGGCCGAGAGCTTGACGGAATCCTCGACGATCCACTTCGACGCGACGTGCGGCTCGTACTCGAACGTCTCTTGGTTCTGGCGTGCCAGTCCCTCATTGACGTATTGCATGATGTAGGTCTGCACGGCGTCGGAAGACGTGATCGAGTTGAGGACCTTCGGTTCGGCGTTAAAACGGATCGTGACCCAATCGCCATCGACCGGTTCTCCCGCAGAACCCTTCGCACGGGGATTGCTGACATCCGCGACAATCTTTCCCGTGAGACCGAGCGTCTCATTCGAGGTCTTCAGTCGCGGAATCTTGATCCCATCGACCTCAGTCATGACCTCGTATTTGGGGACATCGGGGTAGTCGTCCCAACCCGGTCGCTTGGCTGAGGGGACTGCGCCGTCTGCGGCGGGCATTTCACCCTTCGGTTTTGCGGTTCCACCGGTTGTCCCTGTTGGCGGTGCTGCTGACTTCGTGCATCCGGACGGGGCGAGCAGACAGAAACTCAGCAGTACCAACGCGAGAGTCGCGCGAGGTCGAACCATAACGAGCCATCCTTCCTTGACGGGTCGAACGATTGAAGTTCAATGAGGCGGCGGATTCTGGCAAAGGGACTGCCACGCGACAAGGCGCAGCCACCGCTCGGCGCTGGGGATGTCGTTCAGCCTCGAATGTTGTGAGACTTCAGACTCACGGCGAGAGGCTGAACAGTGAGAAGTCCGTCATCGAACAAACGCACGATGCGCGGGATCAATCGCTCAAACGCCTTCGCACGATGGCTGACATGCCGCTTCACCGCCGAACTGAGTTGACCGAACGTTTGGTGGTACTCGGGCACTAGGAATAGCGGGTCGTAGCCAAAGCCATGCGACCCGTGATACTCGGTCAAGATGCGTCCGCCACAACGCCCTTCGGACTCCAAGCGAATCGCACCTGTCGGGTCACTCAATACGGCATAGCAGACGTAGTAAGCCGTTCGCTTTTCAGTAGCGATGGCACTCAACTCACTCAACAGCTTTTGGTTGTTGGCCTCATCGGCACCCTGCTCCCCGGCATAGCGCGCGGAATAGATACCGGGCGCGCCGCCGAGTGCATCGACACACAAACCACTGTCCTCGGCGATGACCCACGCACCGAGACGCTTGGCAACCTCGGTCGCCTTCTTGGCGGCATTGGCGGCAAAAGAATCGCCGTCTTCCTCGACCTCAGGCACGTCTGGGAATGACTCGACGCCGACCAGTTCGATCCCGTGCGGAACCATCAGCTCGGCAATCTCACCGATCTTCTTCCGGTTGCGGCTGCTGAGGACGATTTGCGGAAACGAACTCATTGAAACCGTTTTCTCATAGGTAGACAAATCGACGCCAACATCGCACGGCAAGACAGACTACATTCTCCAGCCATCGGACAGCGTGGTCTGCTTGGGAACGACGATGATTCCGTCTTCCACTGCGACCGGTGAGTCCGCCGCTGCCTTCAGTTCCGGGCTGGCTTCCAGATGCACGCCCTGCCCAATACGACAGTTCTTATCGACGATCACGCCGTCCAAGTAGCTGTAATCGCCGACTCCAATGGCGGGGAGTCCCGCTGCCTGATCTTCCGCGATTTCGGAATCG
>JAYVOX010000390.1:0-5843 GCA_043757695.1 Schlesneria sp. | reverse complement strand
GCGTCAGCTTCGCCTGAACGGGGACTGCGATCCGATTACGCGGTCGCTCGTGCTGACGGTGCTCTATCCCTTCTGGTGGCAGTTGTCGGTCTTTCTGTGCGAGTTCGTCGGCCTGCACGAGCTTCGTGCGGGAACGACGACGCTCGGAACGTGGGGCCTGTTCCTCATCGGTCTGGCATGGCTCGTCTGGTGGTTGGAGCGTTCCTCGCAGCGCATCGAGCGGGTTCGGCTGGAGGAGGTTCTCAAGCACGGGCCGCTTCTCGTTCCGCCATCCTCTGCGACGGAGACTCACGAACGGACAACGCGACGACGGCGGATCTGGAATCCGCTCGACCCTCAGGCGTGGTACTACGGGCGCAACAGTCGCAAGCTCAACCAGTCGATGTTGGCGCTCTCCACCTACGGGCTGGCGTTCTGGTTCACACTGATGATCCTGTCGCAGATTGGCGGCTGCCGACGGTTGTACGAAATGCCGGCCGGTGGCGGACAACAGAAGACCGTGGCACAAACGGTCAAGATTCAAAAGGTGATCCGCAAGAAGTACGTGGTGAATCCGTACAGCTCGATCAAGTTCAACGTGCCGCCGATCGACGAGGTGAAGCTGCAACTTCAGGAGGCGACCGCGCACCAGTACGTCGTCGGCTATGGCGAGGGAACCGGTGCGGGATTCGCCGGAGGGACGCAGCGAGGGAAGGTGCGGCTGATCCGTTTGGAGTACGACGGCGGCGACTGGAACCTGAACTTCGGCATCGGCGGCGACAACAACATGTTGATGGAGTACGGCCTGCTCACCCAGCAAAAGGTGGGCGACAAGACCGAGGCGATCCGGATCGCACAACTGGCTGGCTTCCCGCGCGACAAGAGTCCTCCGCTCGTGTTCCTGACGGGACAGGGGAGCCTGTCGGTCTCCAACAACGAGGTCAAGGTGCTGCGCGAGTACCTGATCGACAAGCACGGCCTGCTGTTCGCATCGAGCGGCAGCCAGCATTTTCACAATCAGTTTCTGGCGCTGATGAACCGCGTCCTGCCGGACGTGCGGGCGGTCTCGGTGCCGCTGGATGACTCGATCCACCGCGTCCCCTTCGCCATTCCGTCGATCCCGTATGTCGTGCCGCATGGAGGTCGGGAGCCGCTCGGCTGGTCGGCGGACGGGCGCTGGCTGGTCTATTACCATCCGGGCGACATCAGCGATGCCTGGGCCGACGGACACTCGGGCGTCTCGGCGGAGATCTACAACGGCTGCTACCAGTTGGGAGCAAACGTGATCAACTACGGCCACGTCGAATACGCGAAGTGGCTGCAAGCACGGGGGAAGAGCAAATGACAAACGACAACGCGTACTCAAGTGAGACGTTTAGCCCCAACGCCATCGGCGTGGGAGCGATCAACGTGGCGCCCACATTCGCGCCCACGCCGATGGCGTTGGGGCTAAACGTAAAACGTCTCATTCTTGACCGTGTGAGGTATGGGTTTTTGTGGCTGGCTTGTCTGATGGCGGTTCTTTGTTGGAGCAGTCTGGTTTCATCGCGGGCCTGCGCCGATGAACTCGATGACCTGCCGATCGAGGCGTGGAAGCAGCTTCGCGAGGTCGAGCGTTACCAACTGCAAATCGCCGAGAAGTACTGGCGCGAACAGAACTGGAACACCGCCGCCGCCGAGTACGAAAAATTCATGGAACTGTACGAGAAGAGCACCGGGGCACCGTTCGCCCAACTGAAGTGGAGCCTCGCGCAGGTGAAGCTGAAGAAGCAGAACACGGCGATCAAGGAAGGCTTTCAAACCGTGATCGACTACTGGCCCGAGTCGCCACAGGCGATTGCGGCGGCGTACTACATCGGACGGACCCTGAAGGAGATCGGCCGCACGCGAGAAGCCAAGGCCGCGCTGAAAGGTGTCGTTGCCAAACATCCCCAGCATCTGGTCGCGGTCTATGCGCTGAACGAACTCATCGATCTGTCGATCATCGAGAAGGATGTCCCGGCGCGCGTGGACCATTGGAAGAAGCTCACGTTTGAACTCAAGCGCACCCCCGATTCCAACGCGACGTGTGTGCAGGCTTCGCAACAGTTGGCGTTGCACTCGTTCCGCGAGGGAGCGTTTGACGACGGGGTGAAGGCTCTGGCCACGACCTACAACGCAGCGCAGTTGCCCTCGCACGTTCATTCCTACGTCCGCACTCCGGTCTCGGAATTGGTGGCTCAGGCGGAATCCAAGGCCAAGGGAGAGACGCTGACCAACCAGGCGATCGCGTGGCTCAGGCAGGCGACTCCACCCGATCAGTCGATGCCGGAAGCGAAACAGATCGCCCGACAGATCTTGTTCGGAGTGGCCGACTTGACGGCCCTCGCCCAGCGCGATGAACAGGTTCCCGCCGCGTATGAGACCATCGTGAAGGCGTTCACCACCGACGACGAGGCTTTGGGGCGACTCGCGGCGTGGTACAAGACGAAGATGAACTACGACAAGGCGCGCGAGACCTACCGCCGTTATGCCGACAAGAACGAGGGGCTGGGCCAGGTCGGCTACAGCTATCGCGAACAACATAACTGGCCGCTGGCGGTGCAGTCGTACCAGCAGTTGCTCGGCCAGGACGCCGAACACAAGGTGCGCTGGAAGCCGGAACTCGCGGCAACTCATCGCGGCGAGCACAAGTGGGCGGAAGCCATCGCCGTGTACGAGGAACTCGTCAAGGACGACCTCATCAACGCCGGCCGCTGGCGCTGGGAGGTCGCGTGTACTCACCGCGACGCCGGGCAACTGAAGGAGGCGATCGGACACTTCCGCCAGTGCGAAAACTTCCCCGAAAACTACAAGCAAATGGCTTGGTGCCACCGCCAACTCAAGCAACCCAACGAGGCGATCACACTCTACGGTCAGGTCTCCTCCGACAAGCCATCGGCCCCGTGGGCACTCCTGCAAGTCGCCTACACCCGCGAAGAGGCCGGTCAGGCAGAGACCGCGATTCAGGCTTTTCAGCAGGTCTGCAAAAAGTTCCCGAAAGACTCTCACGCGAGCGTCGCGCATGCCCACTTGCAGCAGAAGTACAAGATCAGCGTGACACTCGGCGGAGCGAATGAGGAGTAACCCGTCACGGTGAACATTGTGGGCCATCGACTTCTTCTCAGTGAACGCCGTCACTCCCTTTGGTTCCGTAGGCCAATTCGCGCCAAACGCCGCGTCTCTGAAACCCCTATGTAGTCAAGGGCTATACGACGGAGAGACGATTCGCAGTTCGATACAAGCCTGAGCAAACATCGGCGGTATTGAGCGGTATGACGGTAGTAAACCGGTAGGTGCCAGTGGCATGAAACCCACATGCCGAATCGTCACTCAGCCGTTGTGGTAGTCACTGCATTCCTGTCGGTTTCGACCATGACCAGGGTGTTCTGCGCGGCCTGTGACGGCAATCAAACTCTGCGTCTGAATCGCTCCGAAAATCGTCGCCTTTGGAGCGTTTTTTCGTATCCAAAGCGGGGTACTACGGAAGTGAAAGCCGTTCCAGCATCTGAAGTAGGGACCATACCCCGATGGCCAAGATTTCCCATCCACTGCTGGCCCTAATCGCTCGGTGGCAGGGGCGAACTGGCGTAGGATAAGATCAAGATCCGCCATGAAGTTGGTGGCATTGTGACCTCATTCGAGCGAAAGGCAGTATTAGCTCACCCATTCGGTTGCGAAGGGCTGCGACCGAGGCGGGGCGATCTCGTCCGTGCTGGAAGTGACGTGCAGCCCGAATCGGTAAGGCGTAGCATGGCTGCCCCCCCCGGAAAAGTCTCCATCGACTTGAACGATCCTGCCGGCAATCGGGTCGAATTTCAGGTATCAGCTGATCCCGGTTCACGACCAAAGAGACATTCTTCATGCGTTGGTTTTCGCTCCTACTTGTGTCCCTGTTTTTTCTTCTCGGCCGCTTGTCCGCATATGATCCGGAGAAGAAGGCTCCTCTGAAAATCATCCCCGGCAAGGTGATCGTGCCGACCGATGCTATGCGTCGTCCTTGGGGCGAGTTGCTGACACTCGACCTCAAGAAACGGACCGGAACCTTCCGCAACGAAAGCAACGACGAGGTGATGCCTGCCGTTCACCGTCTTGCCCTACGCCGAATTACTGCACCACGCGGCGTTCGGCGATCTGCAGGACTACCGCATCGGCGAGCGAGCCATCTTTCGTCTGCATCAGAACGATGAGGGCCAGTGGGTCTGGCTGACGTACATTCAAGACGAGATGAACTTTCTGAACAGCCACAAAGAGTACTACTGGGTCGATCGCTTGGACCCCGACAAGGGTGAGATCGAATGCACCCAAGCCAACGCCGACAAGAGTTTCGTCCGCGGCAAGGAGCTGATCCTCGAAACCGATTCGCAGACGCACTATTGAAAAAACGGCGAGCCGGCAAAGTTCGCGGACATCCAAGTCGGCGACAAGTTGCGAACCAAGTCGCATGGCATCGGCCAGGGGAAGCATCATCGCTGCTGGGAGGTCTTCCTCGACGATGCGAGCTTGGAAAAGTTTCAGAAGGAACAACAACAGATTCACAGCCAACGACTCGCGCAAGAAGGTTGGCCCGGCTACGTCGACGAAAGCAGTCCTGGCTCGGTTCAATTGACGCTGTTCCAGGAGGGACGAGAACTGGCCAAGGAATTGAAAGTCGGCCGAGCCGTTCGAGTAGCCGCCGCAGCGACCGATCGCAAAGCGGGCAAGCCAGTCGAGGGGACTATTCAAGAACAACGTCCGCAGGGCAATCTCAACCAAGTGACGATCAAGCTGAAAGCCGATCCGCCGGAACCGCTGGTCGTGACCAGCGTGGTCCGCGTGTGGTTGCCGTGACGATCGTGGGGCAGGTTGCTGTGGCTTGGCCGAAGGTCAACAATGCTGAACATGATGAATCACTCGCGTTGTTTTTGGATGATGAAAGCGTTCGCCATCGCGCTGCTGCTCGTGGCAGTTCCTGGTTCGCAGGCCGCTGAGCCGAATTTTGAGACGGACGTTTGGCCGTACTTCAAGGCTCATTGCCTCAAGTGTCACAGCGCGGAGAAACAGGAATCTGATTTCCGGATCGACACGCTGTCGCGTCTCGTTGGTCGAGAGAACACGCCACAGTGGGCCGAAGTGCTGGAGCGCATCAGCTCAGGCGAGATGCCGCCGAAAGAACAGAAGAATCTGCCGACCGCCAAGGAAAGTGCCGCCGTTGTCGAATGGTTGGCGGCGCGCATCAAGGAAGGCGAGGCCGCTCGGATGGCCCAGCGTGGCCGAGTTTCTTTCAATCGCCTGACGCGCGACGAATACGTCAACACGATGCGAGACCTGATCGGCGTCCACTTCGATGCCACAGACCCTGGCGGCTTTCTGGAGGATGCCGAGTGGCATGGGTTCGAACGCATCGGGTCGGTGATGACGTTGTCCCCGTCCAACATCGAAAAATATCTCGCCGCTGCCGAGGTCGTGCTGGCCGAGGCCTACCCGTTGAAGAAGCCGGCGTTCCTGGAATCATCGAGGCGAGCCATTACCGAAAACCAAATCGACGAATCGCATCGCGAGCGGCTTCGAGCCTTTGGGCTTTTGGACAAAGTTCGCTTTGAAATGTGGGCCGGGGACATCTTCCGCTATTCCGTGTCCGAGGCGCTGCCAGAGGCGGGCATCTATGAGATCAGCTACACGCTCAGCGGACTGAAGCCGGACAACGGACGAGCCCCGCGTTTGCTCGTGTATGAGAAAGCGCTGGACCGAGTCCTCTTCGAGCAGGACATCGTCGCTCCCGAGGACAAGCCGATCACCGTCACCTTCCGCGCCCATTTGCCGAAGGGCCGGCCGAGCATCGACGTGATCAACAACGTCCCCGGCCT
>JAYVOX010000389.1:0-5847 GCA_043757695.1 Schlesneria sp. | reverse complement strand
ACAACTCTTGTCGTAGTTCGATGGAAGCCGCGTCGAGTTTGTCGTGAGCAGGGACTTCGCCCGCCGGTTGCCAAGCCCCTTCCAACGACTGTCGCCACAGAATGGCGCGACTCGCCCCACCGGGTTGCATCGCGCGACCGAGTACCTCGCCAAAGAACCGACCCGGCTCGATGTTGCTCCGTGCCAGCTCGGCCAAATGGTCGATGCTCTGCTCCATTTGGAGCCGCAGCGATTCGCTCGAAGACTTCGATGATGAGGGTGCGCGTGAGGACATCTGCCGAACTATACACCGGACTCCATTGACCTCGCGACCGAGTGAACCCGTGGTTCGGCAAGGTAGCCCCGTCGCTCCGCGACAGGAAGCGGGAATGCAAATCAGACATGCGATCGCGGATGAAGCTGACTCGTCATCGAACACTCACTCCGCGACGAGTTTCTGTCGCGGAGCGACAGGGCTACCTTGCCGAAGAGACTTGTGAATCTTCACTCTGATGAGAGAACATCCGTCCGTTGCCAGTCTCTGCGCGGCCTACCTATACTCCCGCCGCTTCGGACTGACTGCGGCCTCGCTCTGACGCCGCTCTCACCTGTCGATCCCGCTCAATTCCTTCCCGCCTTGATTGGAGAAAGCCATGCCCCGGCTGGTTGCTACGTTCGCCTTGTTGCTTGTTGGAGTCACTTCTGTGGCGATGACCTTCGCCCTCGAGCCTTCTTCAAACGACTGGCCGCAATGGCGCGGACGGAATCGCGACAACAAGAGTTCGCAAACCGGATTGCTCACCAGTTGGAGCCAAACCGGCCCGAAGCTCGCGTGGAAGCTCGAAGGGATGGGTGAGGGTTATGCCAGTGTGTCGGTCGTGGGCAATCGACTCTATTCGACCGGTAATATTGACGATGCACAACGGGTGATTTGCGTGGACCTCGCTTCGCAGAAGGTCTTGTGGGCGCAGGCTCTCACTGGGGACAACCTGAAGCCCGGCGGATATGTCGGCCCGCGTTGCACGCCGTCTGTGGATGGAGACCGGCTGTATGTGGTCTCATCCAACGGACAGATTTCGTGCCTTAGAGCTGAGGACGGTTCGATCGTCTGGAAGAAAGATTTCAACAAGGAATGGCGCGGCCGCATGATGTCGGGCTGGGGCTACTCCGAGTCACCGCTGGTTGATGGTGACTTGGTTCTTTGCACGCCCGGCAGCAGTGAGGCCATGATCGTGGCCCTCAACAAAATGACTGGCGAAGAAGTCTGGAAGTCGGCCGTCCCCGATCAAGGTGACGCGGGCAAGCCGGGTGCAGGGTACTCTTCGATCATCGTTAGCAACGGTGCGGGAGTGAAGCAGTACGTGCAACTGATCGGTCGCGGTTTGGTCGGCGTGCGAGCCAGCGATGGCAAGCATCTGTGGAGCTACAACCGCATTGCCAACGGCACGGCCGACATCCCAACCCCGATTGCTCAAGGTGACTATGTCTTCGGTTCGTCAGGTTATGGCGATGGTGGCTCGGGGCTGTTGAAGCTCGTCAAGGACGGAGACGACGTGAAGGCGGTCGAACAGTACTACAAGCCCGGCAAGGAACTGCAAAACCATCACGGCGGTATGGTCCTCGTTGGCGATCACCTCTATTTTGGACACGGCCACAATAAGGGCTTCCCGGTCTGCGTGGACCTGCTGTCGGGTGAAAAGAAGTGGGAAGGAAACAGTCGCGATATCGGCAACGGCTCCGCTGCGATCACCTACGCCGACGGTCACATCGTCTTCCGCTATCAAAGCGGCGCGGTCGCCCTCGTCGAAGCGACTCCCACCGAGTTCAAGCTCAAGGGAGTCTTCAAACCCGAAGTCCAGATTCGCGAGTCATGGGCGCACCCCGTCATCTGCAACGGCAAGCTCTACCTTCGCGAACAGAACACTCTGATGTGCTACGACGTGGCGAAGAACTGAGCGACCCGACCACGTCTCTCGTTCCCAAGCTCCAGCTTGGGAACGCACATCTTGGAAGCTCCAGCTTCCCGTTTACGAAGCAGCCTTGTCGCGCCAAGCCGGAGCTTGGCAGCAGCCGTTCCCAAGCCAGAGCTTGGGAACGAGAAAAGCGGCTCATCTCTGGTAGATCGGCAGGAAGCCGTTATCGACCAGTAAGATCGTGGCGTTGATTGCCGTCGTGTAAATCGGGCCGACGTGCCCTTCCTTCCACGAGCCGTTGGCCGATTGCTGGCTCATGATCTGCTTGTTGATGGGAGGAAAATACTTCTCCCAGTCCTTCTCACCCAAGCGGTACTGGACCTGTGCGTAGTACAGATGCGTATAGTGCCAGTGGCCGAACATCTGGGCCTGGTTCGCGCCGCCACTGATGTTCTTTTCGCAGTACTTGAGTAGCTTTTGAGCGGTCTCGTTGTCGTACTCGCCGGAGTTGAAGAGGCAGGCGATGGCGGCGGCACTGATGGGTGGGCGCGAGCCGCCACCGCGAATGCTGTACTGCACACCGCCATCCGGGGCCATGCACTTGCGGATGTATTCGACCGCCCGGTCGATGACCTCTTTCGGAACGGGGATCCCCGCGTTGCGACAGGCCCGCAGACCCTGCACCTGCGTGACACAGGTCGAACCCTCATCGAAGTTGTTTCCATCCTTGGCCGACACATAGCCCCAGCCGCCATCGGGGGTTTGAGCCTCACCGCAGAACTGCACCGCTTTGGTGAGCACTTCCTTCAGCTTCTCGCGTCGCCGGGCGTCCTCCTCCTCGCCGAAGACCTGCGACAGGAAGAGCATCGAGAACCCGTGGCCGTAGGTGTAGTGATAGTCGTGCTTGTAGCCGATCAATCCGTTCGGCTGAGCGGTCTCGACGAGATAGTCCACGGCCGCCGAGATGCTCTTCGCGTACTTGCCGCGCGTGGTCGTTGAGCCTTCGCACAGCATCGCGTTCCCCGCCAGAGCCGTCATCGCCACGCGGTACTGCCCCTGATTGGCCTCCCAGTACCCCTGCCGATGCTGCTCGCCGACGAGCCAATCGAGCCCCTTCTGCGCGGACAGTTTGATCTTGGGATCCTTCTTCTCCGCGCGGGCCATGCTAGGAGCGAGTACGCACACAACCAGAGCCAGTACAAGAACCAAGCGACACGACATCAGATCACCTCCACATCGGGAACCGATCCACCGGCCAAGCCTTTGAGTCAAAGTCTGCCAATCTCTCAGGGACGCTCAACACTGTAGGCTGTCGCCACCGAGATGAAAAGATGGAGACCTCGTTGCATTGTTCTGGTGAGCGATGAATGACGCAATTGGATGTTTAGCCCCAACGCCAACGGCGTGGGAGCGGAGGTGGGCACACCGTGAATTGCACGCACGCCGTTGGCGTTGCGGCTAAACGTGTGATCTCAGGTTGCCATGAGAACACCACTTGCCTCAACCCGTGAACTCGTTGCCGACCTTCCGCGCTCGCTCAGGCTTATCGATGTTGATACCGAGCTTCATGCCCGCCTCAACCAGCAGGTTCCAACCGGCCGCCAGTTGGACGAAGCCCGCCAAGTCGCCTGCGTCGGGAATCATGAGCGTGGGAAACATCGTCGGGCGCGACGAGACGGCAATCACCGTCAGGCCGACTCCCTTCACGAGGACATCGTGGAACTTCTGCTCCGATTCCGGATATGGGTCGATCCAGATGACCACATCGCTCGCCTGCATCACCTCCTCGATGCCATGCACCGCGTATGTTCCTTCGAGAAAGTCGCTTCGTTTGCGAGTGATCTCGTTCGTCTTCAACGCCAGTTCTTCGGCCACGCCGTCGTTGCGACCGGCGAAGTAGATCGTCCCCGCGCCGCTGATCTTCTGCGTGAGAGCGGCATCGACAGGCATCGTCAGCGCGGAGCGAACCTGCTCGGCCAACCCGGCCAATCGCGGCGCGAGCGTCTCCTGCCCGGCGATGCTTTCGACGAGTGCCCGGCAGAACAGAGCCTGTTCGACAACGCTCTTCGTCGCGGCGACGGCTCCTTCCTTGCCACACTTCAAAACATGGCCCCGGTTGGCGAGAGCCTCGAGCGCCGAATCGGCCTGTGCTGTGAGGCTGTACCGTTTCGAGTGCCCCGCCGCCGTGAGACTCGTGAACAGCCGAATCACCTCCGCCGTACGTCCCGAGTTCGACATGCCAAACACTGCCCAATCGGCCAGCGCGTACTCCTGCGACTGCCGCCCGGCTTCGGTGTGTAGAGTCGTCGGCCACCCCTGTTTTCGCGAATGCATGATGGCACTCTTCGCCGGAAACAGGCGGCTCGATCCCTCACCGGTGAAGAGCAGCTTGCCAACGGAAGCGATCTCGGCAGCAGTCGCCTTTACCACGCCGGGGTCAAACGCCTGAATGGCATCCGCCGCAGCAAGCATGTCTCGGACGAGGTTGAATTGGGAATAAGGGGCACGATCAGCGATCACTTCTATCTTCCTCTGATTTCAATTGGGGATCGGTCTGTGAATGACTGTGGTTTTGTTTGGCGTTCGTGGAGTCCCGACAATGTATTAGCCCACGAATCCAAAAGTAGAAAAGCGGAGGCAGTGGTATGGCAAAGGCTGTTACACCAATCTGCTTTAGCCACTCATCTCGAATCACCGCACAATTGACTATTCCCAATAGAAGCAAGCAATGCAATCCAATGAACTTCGCGTTGCAAGTCGCCCTCTTGGGAGCAGACGACTGCATGGATGAACGACGCATCACGATCCCGATCAACACACCGTGGATCAGCAAGACGATCACCGAACTCAACGAATGCATCATCCGTTGCATCACTTCTGGGTTGGGAGAGGCGATAATCATCGTCTGAGCTCCATGATTGAAAAGCGGTGGCGACCTACGCCTTCGCCCTCTTCGCAGCCAAGGACGCATACTTCGGCAGTTCTCCCACCAGCGGAGCGACGTAGTCAACAAACGCCTTCGTCACTCCGAAGCCGTCTTTCGTGATGAAGTTGTCGGGCATCGGGCGTTCGTGGTTGGCAACTTCGCTGAGTGAGGCCGTGCCAAAGTCGATCGCGTACGGTTCGCTCGGCTTGTTGGTGCGCTGCATGGTCACCATGACTCCGCCCTCGCCGCGCAGGGCCAGCTTCACCGCTTGCTTGCCGCAGGCGTAGGCTTCGGCGAAGTCGAGCTTGGTCGCGCGATCAGCTGCGCACATCGGGAGTGACTCGGCGACCTGGAACTCGCCGCGCCAACCGAACTCGTTCGCGATCATGCGGTGCAGGAGCATCGCGGCACTCGTTCCGCCCATCGCGCCGAACTCGACGTTGCCGAACTTGTCCTTCGTTTGCGAGGCACTCAGCGGCGAACCGTCTTCGTTCGTCACGCCCTCGCCGCAGACGATGCTCACGAAACCATGCTTCTTGTGAGCCGCTGCGACCGCCTGCAAGAAGGCGGCTTGATTGAATCGCCGCTCGGGGAGCAGCAGCACGTGCGGGGCAGAGAGTTCATTCGTGCGAGCCAACGCGGCGGCAGCGGGGAGCCAGCCGGCGCTCCGTCCGATCGACTGGAAGATCACAAACTGATCGACCTTCTGCATGTCGCGAGCCAGCACGCCTGCCTGCAAGACCGACATCGCCACGTACCGCGCGGCACTCGGATAACCGGGCGTGTGATCGGTCCCGAACAGATCGTTGTCGACGGTCTTCGGCACGCCGACACCGACCATCTCGTGACCGTGTTCGTTGGCGTACTTCGTCACGCGATGAATCGTGTCCATCGTGTCGTTGCCACCCGCCATGAAGTAGAAGCGGATGTTGTACTTCTTCAGTTGCTTCAAGATTGCCGGGAAATGCTCGTCCTTCAGCTTGAGCCGACTCGACCCGAGGGCACTCCCCGGCGTGGACTTCAGCCCGC
>JAYVOX010000388.1:0-5857 GCA_043757695.1 Schlesneria sp. | reverse complement strand
TCCACACTAAAAAGTCGGGTAGCTGCACTCGCCAGAGTGCGGGATTCCCACGTTCTGGCGAACGTGGCTACCCGAAAACTAAGCATGGACGATGCACTGGTTGTTGAGGTTGAATTGTCACGGAGGACGAACTATGTCGCTATTGCAGTGCATTGGCTTGGTGAAGCAATACCCGTCGAAGCTCGCCGTGGACGGAGTGAGCTTTCACGTCGAGCCGGGTGAGATCGTGGGATTGCTCGGCCCGAACGGGGCTGGCAAATCGACCAGCTTTGGGATGGCAGTGGGGTTGGTCGCGCCAACCGAGGGGCGCGTCTTCTTCAACGGAGTCGATGTCACGCGCTGGCCCCTCTATAAGCGAGCACAACATGGCATGGGTTATTTGCCGCAAAAGGACAGCGTGTTCGGCAAACTGACCGTCGAACAGAATCTGTACGCCGTCCTCGAATTCCAGCCACTGTCGTACCGCGATCGGATGGCTCGTGCGGATGAGTTGCTGGGAATGTTCGATCTGACGGAGAAGCGGAAGCAAGCGGCGGGAACGCTCTCGGGGGGCGAACGCCGCCGCTGCGAGATCGCGCGGTGTTTGGCGAGTTCCCCGAAGCTGATTCTGCTCGACGAGCCGTTCACCGGGATCGACCCGAAGGCGATCCAGAGCATTCAAGACATGATCGCCGACCTGCGCAATCGTGGCATCTCGATCCTGTTCACAGACCACCGCGAAACGGAAACGTTGATGTTGACCGATCGCAACTACATCGTCTTCGGCGGACACATTCTGACCGATGGCGATGCGGCGTCGGTGTTGAAGGATGAGAACGCCAGAAATCACTACTTCGGCAATCGCTTCGACATCGAATCGATCCTGCGGGCGCGAGCAGCCTTTCAGCGGTTGCACTCCTCCGGCCGCAAGGATCCGCCACAAGACGCTGCCGCTTGATGGTGAACAGAGGCTCGTCGCGACAGAGCCAGTGCCACTTGGTGGGCGAACAAGTCGCGGAGTGGGCCGAGTCGCAGCGAATGTCGTCGGACCGTTATACCTCGCGCGGTGGAAACTGACGTGACATGCCGCGCGGGCCATCACGTCAACTACAGTAGCGCGACAGTGCGTCAGTTTCGGCCGGGCGAGGTATAGACGGTTCTCGCAGCTTCCCACAGACCACCGCGAAAATGGCGATGGCTCTGCGACACAATAATCTGAGTTAGCTTGAAGATTGCAGGGAAGTTGAGGACGATGCCCACCCGGTTGAGGGTTGGCCGGTCGCAACAGGCGGCTCTAATGTTTGAGGTTACTGGCGATTGGGCTTTTGAAGCGGGTTCTGTCGAGTCACTTCCCGTTGCAGGACTGTCGGCACCCTCATTCCGCGATGACATCGGCGGGAGGATCGCCAGCAACGGGTTGTTCCCTCGGTGTTGTCACCCGATCACAACTCAGGCGGTGATCCTCAACATTGTCTGCGGAAACGAACTTTCCGCGAACCCGAGTTGGCTCAGTGTCGTCTGAGTCCTCATTGCTTCACTTGTCCGAAGTTTGAATCGACTGTTTGTGAATTGGCTGTTTGTTTGCTTGGAGACGTTCCGATTAGCAGTTCCACTCGAAGTTCCACCCACGTGAGTTTGACGGTCAACTCACCCCCACAACCGCCTGCTCCGATCACTCCCGCGCTGGAGGCTCGCCGCCGCATCAGCCTCGAATCGGCCTGTCACATTGCAAAAATCTGTGAAGAGTTCCGTGGCAAGGACACCGTGGTGTTGGATCTCACCGCCATCACTCCGATCTTCGACTACTTCGTCATCACGACCTGCACCAACCCGCGTACGCTGGCGGCCATCGCGATTGAAGCGCGAGTCCAAATGAAGGCGCGCGGCAATGCGGTTCCGCTGGCGGAAGGCGAAAAACTCAGTTCGTGGCTGCTCCAAGATTGGGGCGACATCGTCGCGCACCTGATGCTCGCCGAAGCCCGCGAACTCTACGACCTCGAAGGTCTCTGGGCCGATGCGAAACGCGTTGACTGGAAGAGCATCGCCGGTGCCCCGGTTGTGACCTCCGCCAGTTGAAACCTCGCCCAAGAACTCTCCCGTAGGATGCACTCTTGCCCGTCTGGTTTTGTCTTTGGGAGACTCGGCGCGGTCTCATCGGGTGAGCCGCTTGAAACCCAAGAAGGGCAAGAGTGCCCGTCCTACAACTGCTGGATTTGTCGATGAATTTTCTGACCGAACTTCGCTCGCGTTTGCGAACGGCTCTCGTCTCCTTTACGGACTCTCCCGACGCTTTTGCCGAGATGTTGAAGCCGACGCAGGACGGGAAGTTTGGAGACTTCCAAGCCAACTGCGTTATGCCACTGGCCAAGCTGAGCAAGCAACCGCCGCGAGACCTGGCCGCAGTAATTGTCGCCAAGCTCGATGTGGCTGATTTGTGTGAGTCCCCCGAAATCGCCGGGCCGGGCTTCATCAATCTCACCATTCGGACGGAGCGTCTGGCGGACGAGACGACCACGCTGACGCGAGACGATCGGCTCGGCGTGCCACTCGCCGCGACACCACGCACGGTCATCGTGGACTTCTCGTCGCCCAACGTCGCCAAGCCAATGCACGTCGGACATCTCCGCAGCACGGTGATCGGTAACGCGCTCTATCGTGTGCTCGGGTTCCTCGGCCATCGCGTCCTCTCCGACAACCACGTCGGTGATTGGGGGACGCAGTTCGGGATGATCATCTACGGCTACAAGCATTTTCGAGACGACGCGGCCTACCAACGCGCGGCCGTTGCCGAGTTGGCTCGCTTGTACCGACTGGTCAATCAGTTGTCGGACTATCACGCGCTGACGGCGGGCTTGCCGAAGCAGCAGGCACAGCTTCCCGTTCAAGAGCGATTGCTCGCCGCAGCTCGTCACGCTGCTGCTGCCGCACCGGCTGACAAGGACGCGGCGCGATCAGCGCGGAAGGCCGAACAGGAACTGAACGACCTGCGTGGTGAGATCGCGTCGGGCGAGAAGAAGTGCGCGGTCGTTGAGGCCGATCCGGTATTGAAGGCTCTCGCCGATGCTCATCCTCAAGTCGCCGTGCTGGCTCGAAGCGAAACGGCCAAGCTGCATGGGGGTGATGTCGAGAACAAGCAACTGTGGGATGAGTTCGTGCCGCAGTGCATGACGGCTCTCGACACCATTTATCAGCGGTTCGGGATCACGTTCGATATGGCTCTTGGAGAGAGCTGGTACAACCCGATGTTGGCGGGCGTGGTGGAGGAATTGGAGCGACGCGGCCTCGCCCGCAGTAGTGAGGGAGCGAAGTGCGTCTTCATCGACGGCAACGCGGCTCCCTTTATCGTGCAGAAGGCGGACGGTGCCTACACCTACGCGACGACCGATCTCGCCACGATCCGTCACCGCGTGGAGACGCTGCACACGGATGCCTGTCTCTACGTCGTCGATTCGCGTCAGAGCGAACACTTCCAACTCCTCTTCTCGACGGCCAGGCAACTCGGTTTCAATCAGACCGAACTGCGACACGTCAGCTTCGGCACGGTGCTGGGTGAAGACCGTCGGCCGTACAAGACTCGCTCGGGCGACACGATCGGTTTGGAGAGCTTGCTCGACGAAGCGATTCAAAACGCGAGGAAGATCGTCGATGAGAACAGCGCGCACTTGAGCGACGCCGAACGTGCTTCCATTGCGGAACTGGTCGGCATGGGAGCGATCATCTACGTCGATCTGCATCACAACCGCGACAGCGATTACGTCTTCAGTTGGGACAAGATGCTGGCGACAACCGGCGACACCGCGACCTACATTCAGTACGCCTACGCTCGCGTCTGTGGCATCCTGCGCAAGGGTGAAGTCGATCCGATCGCCCTCCGTTCGGCGGGCCACTCCGTCGTGCTGACGACGCCCGCCGAAAGGTCGCTCGCCCTGCAACTCCATCGGTTCGGGGAAGCTCTCAACGACGTGATCGTCGATTACCGACCGAACGTCCTCACGCAGTACCTGTTCGAGACGGCCAATGTCTTCGCCCGCTTCTACGATCAGTGCGTCGTGTTGAAGGAGGCGGATGAATCGCTGCGAGCCAGTCGCCTGCTCCTCTGCGATGCCACCGCGCGCGTGATGAAGCAGGGCCTGCAACTCCTCGGTATTGGCGTCGCCGAACAGATGTGACGAAACCTCACGCTGCAAAACCCCATCCCCTCTTTCAAGGAGCCGGTTCATGCGCATCTGGGTTGATGGCGACGCCTGTCCGGTGGCGATCAAGGAGTTGCTGTTCAAAGCGGCCGTGCGCGTGAAGGTACTCGTCACCGTCGTCGCCAACGAACGGCTGCGTGTCCCCCTTTCTGAGTTCATCCAAATCGTCGTCGTCGGCTCGGGAGCAAACGTCGCCGACAAACAGATCGTGGAACTGGTTGAAGCGGGCGATTTGGTCGTCACGGGCGATGTGCCGCTGGCAGCGCACGTCGTTCAGAAGGGCGGGGTCGCGCTCGATCCGCGTGGAGAACTCTTCACCGAAGAGAACATGGGCGAGCGAATCACCATGCGCAACTTGATCGACGAAATGCGTGGCAACGATCTCGTCTCGGGGGGGCCGCCGCCGTTCAGTACCAAGGACAAACAGGCGTTCGCCAATCAACTGGACCGACTGCTCACCAAACGTCGGCCGCGTGGTGCGTGAGCGGGAACCGCTCTCGACTTCCCCTCCCACGCGGTTAGACCTCACGCGGCCGAAACCGATGCACTGTCGCGCTACTGTAGTCCCGTCGCTCCGCCGACGGGACATCTTGTCGGCGGAGCGACAAGACTACAGTAGTTGACGTGATGGCCCGCGCGGCTTGTCACGTCAGTTTCCACCGTGCGAGATATAAATGAGGTCAGTTGCGCCGCGCGAGAGATCGTCACCAGAGGCTGTCGAGAATCTGAGCAAGCTTGTCATCGCTGATCTCGCGCGGATTGCCGCTCATGCTGTTGCCGCGCGAGCCGGGAACGAGTTCCGCGAGTTGGTCCTGTCGCACGCCGAGGTCGCGCAAACGCGACGGTACTTCCAGCAATTCGCACAGCGATTCGATCCGATCAACAAAGGCATTCGCGGCCACAATGTCTTGGCCGACATCAGGATCAAAGAGTCGTTCCAGTTCGGCAAACTCGCGCGTGCGGACGGGCATGTTCACGTGGAGTGCTGTCGGCAGGAGGACCGCACACGCCAGTCCGTGCGGAATCTGGCACGTGACTCCCAACGCGGCGGCGACTCCATGCGCGAAACCCAATCCCGAATTGGCCAATGCAATCCCCGACAGCAACGCAGCATGAGCCATTGACTCCCGCGCGGCTCGCGACGAACCGTCCTTGACCGCAATCGGCAACGCGGGAATCGCCAGCTTCAGTCCCTGTACACAGAGGGCTTGCGGGATCGGTGCCGCGCGGCGCGAGACATAACTTTCAATCAACTGCGTGATCGCGTCCATCCCCGTCACAGCCGTCACGCCCGGCGGCAGACTGACGGTCAGTTCGGGATCAACCAGCACGAGCGACGGGACCATCAACTCGGATCGCAGGCTCTTCTTGTAGGGCTTACTGCCTGACGCTGAATCCGCGTTCGATGAAATGACCGCGTTTTTGGTTGCTTCCGCGCCAGTCCCCGCAGTCGTGGGAAGCGCAATCAATGGCAGAGGTGGCTGCGTGATCTGTAACCCGCGTCCGACTCCCTCCAAAAAATCTTCGACCGATTCGCCCTGCCTGTTCGTCGCGAGTGCAGCCGCTGCTTTGGCGAGATCAATCGTGGACCCACCTCCCACAGCAATGACCACGTCGTCGCCGGTCGGATCGAGTGAACGGAACTCGGCCGTGAGTTGGTCCACATCGCGAACCTCAGGCTCGCG
>JAYVOX010000387.1:0-5877 GCA_043757695.1 Schlesneria sp. | reverse complement strand
GATCCACGGTGTCCAGCAGAGGGCCAGCTTGACGATCGTGATGTCGGTCTTCTTCGGCGCGATGCTCACGTCATCCAGCACGAGGCTATCGGGAGCGGCTCCTTCGACGAGCGCGTTGGCTTCGGCCTCGAACTGAGCGCTGAGATCATCCAGTCGCTGTTGGATCGCGCCGACAGTCTCTTCGGCTTGAGCGACCTCTTGTTTCGCACCGGACATCTTTCCAGCCGAGCGCATGGTCGTGGCCATCTTGCCAATGTTCGTCGCGCTGGCCAGCTTTCGCCCAAAGACCGCGCCGAGGATCGAAGTCCCCAATGTGATGGCCGCTGATGTCGTCGCTTGGCTGGCTTGAGTCTTCTCTTTCTCCACGCGCTGGTACGCCTTGCGGAGTTGTTCTTGAAGCGTTGCCAGCTTCGGGCCGTACTTGGCACGCAGCTTCTCGACTTGCAGGTCGCGATTCTCCTTCACGCCCTGAGTGATCCGGACGCGGAAGTCCCCTTCGGACTCACCGGGGTTCGAGACCTCTTTCAACTCGGCACACTTCCACAGCCGGAGCTTCTGCGTGCGGTAGAGGTGATCCTTCAAAGCCGATTGCAACTCGGTGAAGGTCTTCGCGCGATTCAACTCGGCCGGGAGCGAGCCGAAGCCACCGTCGTCATCGGCGTGATCGTCTTGCTCCGGCTCCTCATCGACCGTGATCTTTGCGTCATCCCAGATCGTCGCGGAGATCGCTTCGACAGCGGGGAGGAAGATCGAGAAGTCGGTGAGTTGGTCGATCCCCGCGCTGGCTTGAGCGAACCGGAGCCGGGCCGTCGCGAGCAGTCCCGGTCGGTAGAGCAGCTTCGATTGACCAAGGACCGACGACTGCTTCACGACAAACGTTTCGTTGACGCCCGGCGGCAGGATCGGGTGCGTCCCTGCATCGGCATCACCGAGCGACGCCGTGGCCGGGCCTTCCGAGGGCGGGAGTGCGGCTTTCTTGTCGGCCATCAAAATGGAAATCTGATCGCGACTGATCGGCCCGCGCAGGTACGACAACGCCCAGCGCGTTTGAAACACGACCGGCTGATCGTCGTGAACGTTGTTCATCAGGAAGACGCGATTGCCGAGTCCCGCGAGGATCCGCTCCATCTTGCCGCGATCGAACGCAGCCCCCGCCGCTGTCGATGCTCCTTCCAACCCTTCGAGAACGCGCGCCTTATCGCGTTCGGTTTGCAGACGACCGAGGAACCACGTCCCTGCGTTGGAGAGGCCTTTGTAATCGAGATCGACGGGGTTCTGTGTCGCAAGGACAACGCCAAGTCCGAACGCGCGGGCTTGCTTGAGCAACGTCAACATCGGTGTTTTTGACGGTGGGTTCGCGACCGGCGGGAAGTAGCCGAAGACCTCATCCATGTAGAGGATCGCCCGCAGGCTCGACGTGCCACTCTGATTGCGCATCCACGCGATCATCTCGTTCAGCAGGATCGTCACAAAGAACATCCGCTCGCTGTCGGTCAAATGCGCGATCGAGATGATCGTCAGTCGCGGCTTCCCTTCGGCGGTGTAGAGCAACTTTTGAATGTCGAGCGACTCCCCTTCCATCCACGCCGAGAAGCCGGGTGAGGCGATGAGATTATTGAGGCTCATCGCAAACGCGAAACGCTCTTTGGCCGGATAGAAGCTCTCGACATCCATGAAGCCGACTTTGTCGAAGTTCGGCTTCTGAATGAGCCGGATCAACGTGCCGAGATCGACATCTTTTCCCTCGCGCCACGAGCGATCGAGGATCGTGGCGAGCAGAATGTGCTCTTTGCTTTGCAGTGGATCGGCGTCAATTCCGAGCAGCGCGAGCAGACCGGAAGATGCGGCCGAGACTCGTTCGCGCATCGCTTCGTTGTTGCGCAGAGTCGCCTCGCCGGGGACGTTGAACGACTTGAGAACCGTCAGCGGCAGACCGGCATTGCTCGCCGGGGTGTAGATCGAAATATCGACGGCATCGCGGTACTTGGCGATTCGCTCGGGCGGCTGATCCCACGCGGCGAGGCCCTCTTTCCAGACCTTCGCCATCTTTGCGGAGTACTCGTCGGGAGTCAGTCCCGCGCGCGTCGCATCGGCAGGATCGACCCACGGCCGGAAGTCGGCGGGCTTGAGGTTCGGGAACGCGAGCATCAAGTTGCCGAGGTCGCCCTTCGGGTCGATGCAGATCGCGGGGATGCCGTCGATCGCGGCCTCTTCCAGCAGCGAGAGACACAACCCCGTCTTGCCGCTGCCGGTCATCCCGACACAAACCGCGTGCGTCGTCAAATCCTTGGCGTCGTAGAGGACCGCCTCATCTTGAATCTGGCGAGTGTCCTGATCGAACCGCTTGCCAAGATAGAACACGCCGAGCTTTTCGTAGTCTTGCATCGTGAACTCGCTGAGGGTTGAGGGGGAACGGTTGAGAGTTGAGGGACAGCGGGCAGGTCAATGGGCGTCGAGTACGTCGTCGCGGCAATGTTCGGGGAAGACGGCGATCAGTTCGTGTTCTGCATTCGGTCCCCAAACAGCGACCGCGCCCTTGAGGATGCCAAGATAGATTGCTCGGTTTTCCCAATCGGGTTGAAACGGCAGGCCCTCGTGGATGAGGACGATGCGGCGCGGCTCTTCGGTCCAAGCGAGATTGGTGAGGCACTCTTCGAGAGCATCCCAGTTCCAACCGAAGTAGCCGGGAAAGTCCAGCGCGCGCGCGAGGACCGTTAAAAGTTCACGTTTGCGCAGCAGGCCCGCCGGAATGCGAACGACTCGCGCGTTCGAGACCTCGAAGTCGGCAAGGTTCTCGACGAAATGAATGCCATTGGGAACTGCTGAAGTCATGCTGGAATTTCTCTCGCTCATCGGGTTCGCCCACTGCCCACTGCCCACTGCCCACTCATCACTTAATCTTCTTGAACGTCTCGTAGTGATCCGGCGTGTACCAGATGTCGCCGCTCTTGCCGAAGATGACTCGCTGCGGGCCGGGGCCGTTAATGCCCTTCGTCGGATGAACGTACTCGGTGTAGTAGCCCTGCGGCTTCGGTGGCAGTCGGCGCTCGCGATTGCCGAACGCGGTGCCGTCGTTGCGGTGCGTGTTCCGGTCACCGCATGCGATGCGGTCGAGCGTCGGTTGGAGGTCGATCGTCCCTTGGAAGACGACCTTGCCGAAGTCGCGAATGGTTTGGTTTTCCAACTGCGCTGTGGTCGTGGCAGCGGGCTGCTTCTCGCCGTTTTCATTTCTGGCGTTGCTGGCTGGAGAAGTGTTGCGGCGCGGGTCATTCGATGGCTGCGTGGGCGACTTCGGGGTCATCTTCGGATCGGGCGACGTGCGATCCATGGGAGGGCGGTCGTTTGTCGTGGCGGGACGAGTGGCCGTCGCGGTCCCCGGCCCGGCGCGCGTTGGTGCGGGCGTTCGATCTGTCGTGGTGAGCGGCTTCTCGGGAACCGTGGTCTTGGTGGGAGCTGCCGCTGCGGACCGCGGAACATCATCCCGCGAGGCGCTGGTCCCGGATTCCGGTGTCACGTCTGCCACGACGGGCTCATCGCGACCGTCATCAGCGGATGTGACATCGCGCGATGAAGGCGGAGCGGACTCCACGAGCGGCTTCTCTTTCGCCGTCCGCCGACCCACTGCCTGCTGACCGGCGGTTTGCTCGGCAATGGCCCGCTCACGCTCGACCGCCTGCTGTTGTTGCTGGTTCCGATACCAAGCAAATCCCAAAAAGCCGACGACCAGTACGATGACGAGCCACGGTGGCAGTTTCGGAGTTGAAGGACTGGAATTCGGAGGAGTGGCATCGCTGGTCATGGAGAACTCACGAAAGCGAGGATGAGAAAACGGGCGACGAGCGGAGAGCACCTGAAGAACAACGGCCGTCGCTGTCCAGCGTCATGCCGAACGGAAGCTATACCTCACGCGGCCGAACGTGAGATGTTTCAGGCGAGCCGTGTGCCGTAAGGCCACGGGTTTCCTGCGGCGATTAAGAACCCGCAGCCTTACGGCGTGCGGCTCGCCTGGCCCTCAAATCAAGCCGCGCGAAGTATAACCGCGCAGCGGATTGTAGTTTGGCCGCGATAACGACGCGATGTCACTCAAGTTGAAGCCGTGATCGTGTTCAGCAATGAGCCTGCGCAACCTCTCCCCCTGCCTCCTGACTCCTCTTCATTGCTCGACGCAGTCCTCCGGCACAATCTGCGTGAAAGACTCGGAGGTCTGCGTTGCCTCTGGCGCGTATGGGCTCGTGGCAAGCCGGGTGAACTGATTCTTCCGACTCCTCGCGATAATCGTCCAACCTTTCCAGACCGGTGCAACCGGCTCCAGCAGTCGGCCCACACGATCCGATCCGATGCAGTGGACAGTTGAAAGTGCCGTCGGCATTTCCAGGGAAAGATCGTTCAGCAAGCGGTGCCAAGAGGTGAGTGCATGGCAGAATCACAAGGGAATCAGCGACGACTCGTTGATCTGCCTCGCAACTGGCGGCTGATTTCAACGGCGGGTGTGACGGTATTCGGGTTGGCCTGTGGCTTTGGACCTGCGGCACTCGGAGATTGGTGGGGGTCTTCCAAACCGAAGCCAGCCGTTCGAGAAGCCGCGCCGAAATCGACTCGCTCTTCCACGTCCAGCACGAAGTCCGCCGCCGCGCGTGCTCGTGACACGAAGCCGCCGCTCGTCACCGACAACGGTTTCTCTCAGACGATCCGCCGTTTGCAATCGGACGCCAATCTGTACGCCGAAAAAGGGGAGCTCGACAAAGCCGTTCAACTGGCCGAGCGTGCCGCCAAGATTTCGGAAGCCTCTTCGCAAATGAATGGCTCGACACCCGGTTGCTCGCCCGAGCAGACGGCTCAGTTTGCCAGTGACCTGAGGTCACGGCGCGAGGCGCTGACGCAGCGTGACGGTCGCGCTGTCGCCACGCCACAGATGGCTGCTCAAGAACCGCGAGGCAAGGTCAGCATTGTCCCGCGCGATCGGGAGGCAACAGAGGAACGAGCCGTTCGTTCGCCGCTTCGTTCCGCAGAAAGTGAGCTTGCGGACAGACGCAACACCACTCCACCGACGAATCGCCAGAGTGCTTCCGACGAGCAAGAATTGGCTTGGGCGGAAGACTTGCCGCCGACTCCCGCACCGGAAGCAGAGCCACTTCAACGACCGAGCAAGTACGGGCGCAGCGTCCTCCATCGAGCCTCTGCGGAGTCCGACGAACCGGAAGCCGAAGCACGCAGAATGCCGGACGCGAGACTTGTCGCTGCGGAATCCGGGGCCGCGATTGAGGAGTTGCTCGAACTCGACAATGACCTCGACCAGCCCGTGGATTTGCCGCCCTCATCTGTCGCCGCCGCACCCACCAACGAAACGCTCACGGGCCGACACGCCGCTCTCCCCAGTGTTGCGGCCCCATTCGAGGAACGGTCGCGGGAACCGCATCGAGAACAGATTCAACACGTCGCGGCCGATGATCTCGCTGCGGAGTTGGTTCAATCATCGCCCCGGTTCAATCGCAAACAGGAATGGGAGGACGAAGACCTCAACGTCGATCCTGCCCAGCACAAGCCAACTTCAACCGGGGCAACTCAACGGCAGCTTCAGGGCACCGAGGGAGAGTCGCGCAACGCCACGAACGAGAAGTCGGTTGAGCCGTTCTCCGAAGAGTCCTTCCCCGTCCAGAAGGTCGTGCAACTGCGTCGTCGTTTGGAATCGGCGGCCAAACTGAACCCCGGCGGTGCCTACGCCGTTTCCAGCCAATCACGTGATGAATCGACTTCAAGGCTCGCCTCAACGGCTAACAGCCTGTTGAAAAACGTAGCTTGGACGCCTCGTCCGAGCGAAAACCAATTGGAAACGGACGGACGAGGCGTCCATCCTACGGTTCTTCAACAGGCTGTTAC
>JAYVOX010000386.1:0-5901 GCA_043757695.1 Schlesneria sp. | reverse complement strand
TGCTTTGAGAAAATGGTTAATGGCGTTGCCCGTTGGGGCAATAATGACGGCTCGAAACACTTGAAAACATCACACCTGCAATCCGGTAGAGTCAGCAATCCTGAACGCAGGAGGTTTTGTGATCAGGGCGACTGGGGAGTCAATCTAATGCCGCCGCGCGGTTGATGAGGAACGTGGCGGCCTCGTGGAGGAAGGGCCGGACGACGGCGGCGACTTCCATGGGGAAGGCGACTTCGAGGAGAGCCGCGTCCATTAAAGAGACCCAGCGATCGCGGGCAGTCGGCGTGATGAGAAACGCCGCGTGACGCATTCGCAGTGCCGGGTTGCCGCGTTCTCGCAGATATCTGTCCGGGCCACCGAATCGATAGATGAGGAAGTCGCCGAGTCGCTGTTCGGCCGCGACCAGTTCGTGAGCGGGATACATTGGCGCGAGCAACTCATCGATGGGAACGCTCCGATAGAAGGCGTTCACCAACTGCCGCAGTCCGACTTCACCGACTGTCGCGAACACGGTGGTGGGTTCTGAAGAGGACACGTGGCGGTCATTCCTGCGCAGGGGTTGAGGGCGTGTTCGTTTCGACCATTGGCTCAGGTTTGGCCACGATCGCCTCCGCCGCGCGCTCGGCGGACAAGCGACCTTCGTGGAGGAACCGCAGAGTTTGGCCGATGGCTTCCGAGTTCCGCAGCATCGCCGTGTGAGTCGTCTGCACGGTTGAGAAGTCTGCCGCGCCGATCAGCCGCGTACTGGCAACGGTCACGGTTCCGTCGTCGTCTCCGGGAATGAGCGGGTTCCAACCGGCGGGGTTGTGTCGAGCACCGGCGATAATGGCGAACTCACACTTGGGAGCGGGCAACGACCGAATCAACCCCTTGGAGTCCGTGACGAGTTGCCTGCCACCGGGACCGGCTGCCGCGCGGACGAGGAAGTTTTGATGAACGAGATCCGCCAACTCCGCCCCGTGATTGGGAGTTCCCAACATCACGACGCGACGAAAGCGGGGATCGTGATGCTCGGCGAAGTAGGCCCGCGTGACGAGGCCTCCCATGCTGTGAGCCACGATCGACAGTTCCTCGATCCCCGTGAGCGACTCGATCGTTTGATGGAGGTATTCGGCTGCGTCGGGGATGCTGACCTGTGTGCTCGGGTAGTCGAACTGAAACGTGCGATACCCGGCTTCATTCAGCGCCGCAGCCATCGTCGTCATGCACTTCGACGAACGCAAGAGGCCGTGAATCAGCACGACACCGCGACCAGTCATCGGTGTCAGTTTTTGCTCGACCTTGATCTGTTCGAGCTTCTCGCGGCACTGTTCGAGCGTCCCCGAGGCATGGCGGTGGTCGTGTCCATCGAGCAAGCGGTAGTGCCGAGTGAACACGTTCTGCTGAATATGCCAACCGTGGAAGAAGACCACGTCGCCCCAAAACTGTCCGCCACCGAGCGTCTTCATCGCGATCTCATCCTCCACCGTCTGCCGGATCGCACTGACCAGCGACACGGGCGATTGGGCCGGTTGGTCCTGGGCAGCCAGCGGCGAAATCAGTCCCACGACAATCGTAATCCAGCACACGCCACGCATCGTGAACATCTCCCGAAAGACCGACTCGCCTGACATGGGTTTGATTCTCGTGAAAGACGCTCCGGCCGGGAAGCCCGGTTCAATGGCGGAAACTCGGGCCGCAGGCTTCGTCGTGGCGAATCGTCTCAGTCTCGTTTCCCGTCATCACGGACTCGGGAACAACGTCGTCCACAGCGGTGGACCGAGAACGAGCAGTCCGACGGCGATGGCGGTGATCGCCAAGAGTAGAACCGCTCCGGCAGAGACATCTTTGGCGACCTTCGCTCGCTCATGCCATTCCGGTGAGAGCAGATCGACCAACGCTTCCACCGTCGTGTTGATGGTCTCACCCGCGCAGACGGCACCGATGGTGAGCAACAGGATCGCCCAGCGAATGGAATCGACCTTCAACCACGCCGCGAGTGCGACGGCGGCCAGCGCGGCGATCACGTGGAGCCGCGCGTTCCGCTGCGTGAGAAACGTATGGACGAGGCCCGCACACGCATGAGAGACGCTGCGGAAGAAACTCGGCTGACGCATCGGAGAAACGATCTGAGGATGAAGGAGAAGGGGCGTCGCCCGTACTTCGGTAGGCGGAGCTTGGTCGTCGGAGCGGGAGTCACTGGGGCACTGCGGGCCGCATGACTTTCGTTCCATAGACCAGCACGTCGTCGAAGTTGCCGGTGTCGTCGAACGAGCCGATGCCGACTTGTCCCCACGCGAACGTCTTGTCTACGGCGGTCATCGCGGGGACTTGCAGGTCGTCGAAGAAGACGGCGATCTTGCCGCTCTCCACGTCCCGCACGACGCGCACGTGATGCCATTGGTTGTCCCACAGAGTCCCCTCGGTGGTCTTCGTGGAAATCTTCTTGCGCGGTTCATTATTGACGATGAAGATTTGGTTCGCGTGGTCGTCGGTCTTCTGGCCGAGATGGACGTAGTACAGATGAGCCGGGTCTTGGTAGCCGAAGAACAGGCAGAGCGAGCGGTGCGGATAATCGCGGGCGGTCGATTGCAGCTTCACATCAAGGACGCAGTTCCCAACGATCACGTCCTTCGCGACGGAACGGTTGAATGGCGACCGAACCGGCGTCTTGGTCTCGATGTGCTGGAACTGGCTCCCGACCTTATTGCCATTCTGCACGTCGATCTTCCATGCCTTGGCGTCACTCGGATCCCAGCGGTCGAGATTGCCCGACTCGAAGTCTTCGCGAAAGACCAGCGGCAAGCCGAGCAACGTGGCGGGAGGTTCGTCACAGCGCGAGACGTTTGGTCCCAACTGTCCGCACATGACAACCACGGGCAGCAATAACCAGAGCGAGCGACGCATGAGAACCTTCCCAAAATAAAGCGGCTTCGCGAGACGTGATGGGGTCTGGCGAGATCGAACCCAACGGCGTTACTCGGGCACAGGGGGGCGTCTCGGTTTGTCTGGAACGCCTCCGTTGCGAGGTGGTCGGCCATTTCCATCCTTTCCGCCTCCATCCCTTCCGCCTCCATCCCTTCCGCCGTCTCGACCAACGGGCATTCCGTCTCGCGGTGGGAATGATCCGGGGCCAAATCCTCCCGGACCAAATCCACCCGGACCCGGACGGGGACCATCGCCACCGGGAGGACGAACGCCCAGCTCGTTGCAGAGTCTGTTGATCTGCTCGTGCATCTCTCTCATGCGAGGACGCGGGTCGTCTTTGCGACCGATGAAATACCGACGTTCGAGTTCAAAATCTTGCATGTGCTGAGGGAGCAATGTCAGCCGCTCGCGATCAACCTGATCGAGAGTGCCCATCAATTGGAGCAGATCACTTGGGGAGGGACGTTGGGCTTTCACTTCTTGAAAAGCCTGATTCATGATTCCGAACAAGATGAGATGTATGACCGTTTGCCGTTTGTTTTCTGGCTTGCGACGGAGTACCTCGCGTTGCTCGGAGCGGTCGATGGCCGCCTCAATTTTGGTCATGAGTTCTCGTTCAGGCCATTCGCGCGGGCCACCGGCAACCTGTCGAGTACTCGTCCTCAGAACTTCGCGATAGAAGTCGAGAAGCGATTCGTTGTTCGCTGTGTCACGCTCCATCCGGGCCTCTGCGGCGATGACTTTCATCACAGCTGACAGCTCGGTAGTGGAGAGGAACGGGCCGGGAAACATCCCGCGTTTGGGGAACGGACGCGCATCTCCCGAGGGAGCATCCGGTATTCCTGAAGGTGAGGACTCTAGGCGTGCGTCTTGTTCCTTCTTCAGCCGGTTGACCAGCGCCACCTTCTTGGCGGGATCAGGCTCGTTGCTCAATTCATCGCGCTGACTGGGTGTCAGCGTGGTCAGCCACGTGGTGTACTCGCTCAACAGAGTGGCAAGCTGGCCGCCGCCCGCGTTGTTCTCTGCGAGCTTCTGATGCAGGTCGCGATAGTGCGCCTGTTGCTCGGGGGTGAGCTGTCGAAACTCGGCGATGTTCCGTTGTAAGCGGTCTCGCTCCTGTTCCGGCATCTTTTCGATTTGCCGATAACGATCGTCGAGTGGGTTGGTCGCAGGAACTTGTGTGACGAGCGGCCTCGGCACGGTCGGTTTCGGGTCGGCGGCACTGACCGAGCCAGGCCACGCGGACATCAGCGCCGAGACCAGCAGGCTCAGCATCGCAACGGGAATGCGGTTGCGCGAAGACATGGTTCAACCTTTCTCAGCGGACAAATCGAATGCGCGACTGCGGTGAAGCTGCTCCAGAAAATCAATCGTCTGAATTTCTTGGTAGTCGTCGAGCCGCTGTAGCACGGGCAGGTCTTGCAGCATGAGTTCGTGTTCGTTGGGAATCCAACGGGCGGTGATTTGAAAGCCCAACCAGCCGGAGGCCCCGAGCGCCGCAATCCAGACCGCGAGGACCGCCCCCTTCTTCAGGTAGCCGAACCACGCTTGCTCGGTGATGTCGTAGGGAACGTCACCGACCTTGAGGGTCGTCATTGTGCGTTCGATGAACTCCTCCGACGCTTTGGGAGTCGGCAGGGCGTCGAGCATCTCCCATGTTCGCGCGAGTGCCTCGACCTCATGTCGCGCGACCTCACTGCGTGCCAACACCTGGTCGATCGCCTGGGCCACTTGGTCGGGAAGTTCCCCGTCCAAATAAGCCACCAGATCGTCACGTTGATCGGCGGAGAGTCTGAGAGTCTTTTCCATCGCAGCTAAAAAGTTCCGAGCGGGAAAGGCAGAAGTGATTGGGTGCTGGTGATTTTGCTACTTGGCTTCTCGGCCCAACTGCATGTAAGGCTCTAAGACCAGCCTCAAGTTTTCGCGTGCTCGGGAGAGGAGCGACTTCACGGCAGCGGCCGACATTTCCATGGCTTCACCGATGTCTTCGTAGCTCATGTCTTCGTACTTGTTCAGCAGGACGGCGAGCCGCTGGCGTTCGTTCAGAGTCTCCATCGCCTTCTGGACGACAGCTTGCAATTCCTGCTTGTCCAATTGCCGCGCGGGCATCAGTCCCGACTTCTCGATGGCGAGTTGCTCCTGCGGTCGGACGCCGAGCGGCCCCGATTCACTTCCCGCTAGATTCACTTCCTTGCGTCGCCCCTTCGATCGGCGCGAGTTGCTCGCGAGATTGTTGGCGATCCGAAACAACCACGTCGAAAAGCGTGCGGTCGGCTGATAGCCATGACGCGCGCGATAGATCCGCAGGAAGACATCTTGAGCCAAGTCTTCCGCCGCTTCCTTACTGGAAACCAGATGAAAGAAAATGTTCGTCAGCCGATCCTGATACGTCTTCACCAACTGAGTGAACGCGGCATCGTCCCCGTCCTTGGCGCGCAGCATGAGCTGCACCTCTGGATCCCGGAGGTAACCAGATTCATCGGGGGGCGAGGCAGGTGGGGCGTTGGCAGGCACTGGGAAAGGGTCTCATCGCGGACGGCTTGCCGCACGGCGGTGACTGAACACGGCACGCGGCAAAAGGTTTCCACCGGGCCACCACTTTTTGAACGAGGTGCCACCGGAGCGAGGCGAGATCATGCCGACTGGTCGTTCCAAGGGGAAGTCTCTCGCACGATCAAAAGCCAGGACACGTTCGTCACCTCAGTGCGGCTTGTTGAAGGTGAGATTCATTACACCCTTGAATCGCACTAAATTCCTCACGGAACCAGTCGTCGAACATGGGGGTTTGGTGAGCCGAGCGGCATCAGTCCTCGGCCACTGGGTTCGACGAGTCCAAACGGTTGATGTCACCTGGCTCACCATGCCGGGCTCATCAGCAGGCCGTGTGGTGACACTTTTTTCGGCTCTCCGCCATTCCTGTTGGCCCGCAGAAATTAGCCGCAGGGCGCTAGCCCCGGTTAAGCGAAATCGAACCGGGGCTAGCGCCCTGCGGCT
>JAYVOX010000385.1:0-5902 GCA_043757695.1 Schlesneria sp. | reverse complement strand
CGAGCGTGACAACATCGGCCTCCAACCCGTCAATGACCGCCCGCGCCTGACTGCCAGAACCTCCATGCGACTGCTTGATGGAGACCTTCGCTTCCGTGGTTCTGGAAAACTCGGCGATGAACTTGGCGTTGATTGCCTTCCAAAGTTCGCGTGTCGGGTCGTAGGACACATTGAGTAACTGGAGGTGGCCTGCCTTGGGTGACTGTTCCCCACTGACCCCCGCGACGTTTCTCTCAACACTTGAAGGTGAGCCACCGCAGCCGGTGGTCACCAACGCCAAAAGTACGGCAACTACAGAACTCCATCGGAAACCTGAAAACGTCCGCATGATCGACTTTCCTAGCGCTAGTTGCTTCAGAATAAATATAAGCACGACACGGTGTGTGGTTATTAGTTCGCAAAAAAAATGGCACGCCGCCGATCACGTTGAACTTCAGAGTACAGCTTCCCAGTCCGCTTCTGCGGGACCGGAAAGCCTGACCGCACTTCACTCCGACGCAATAGGCTGAGGCACCAAAATTAGATGCCCGCCCCTCCGACGAAGACTTCTGAAAACACCTCGTCCCGACGGACAGGTTCGCCGCGTAACGCCAGTGCCAGCGTCGCCTGATCCATCAATTGAGCAGAGAAGTTCCGGACATCCAGTAAAACTCGCCGAAAACGGCAGGTCGCCTCTTGGCTACAGGGTTCGTAACTGCTGACTGAAACACAGCCGATCGGTGCAATCAGCCCATCAAAATGCCGGACAACTTCCCCCATGGTGATCGCCTCCGGACGTTGCGCCAGAACAAATCCTCCGTCTCGTCCCGCGATACTCTGCACCCAACCGCAAATCCGGAGTTCGATCATGATCTGTTCGAGAAACCGTCTGGGAATGTCGTTCTTCTCGGCCAGTTCTCGAATGGAAATCGGCCCCTCACCGAACCGCTCGGCGAGGTTAAAGAGGGCACGCAACGCGTAATCCGACTTCTTAGAGAGCTTCATCGGAAGTCAAACTCACACTTCTGAATAGATAATCACGACCAAGATGGTGATTGTTTATTCTGGAAGCACGGATGCTGTCAACAGAACGAGGGAAAAGACCAGAGATTTCTGCCGAAAGTGACGCACGGACGGCTCACTTACGCTCGCTGAGGTCGCACTGTGCAGAGAACTCTAGCTGGTCGTCGCTGTGGTGAGTCGCTCCGAAACGCGAATAGCTCACTCGTCCGAGACCCCAAGCCATGAGACGGACCTCCGGCTGCAACTCGTCGGCCATCGACAGGTGGCAGCATCACGCCTCGACGAAGATCACCACGCCGGTGATGTTGTCCTTCGATCCGCCATCGGTGGCGGCTTGGACAATGGATTCGGCAGTGGATTGAGGATCGGAGCCTGTGGTCAGCAGAGAGGCCAACTTGGCGTCGTCAGCACCGCCGGTCACGCCGTCTGTGCAGAGCAGATACTTGTCACCGACTTGGGGACGGACTTGTTTCGGGTTGGTTCCCTGTCCTCCCTCTTTGCAACCGAGGTATCGGTAGAGGACGTTGCGATAGCGATGTGTCGCGGCTTCTTCGAGCGTGAGTGTTCCCGCATCGACGAGCGCCTGCGTGAGCGAGTGGTCGGTCGTGAGTTGTTCCAGCTTGCCGCTTCGCAGCAAGTAGACGCGACTATCACCGACGCCGCCGACGTAGAACGTTCCCGCCACTTGCACGAGGAACGTGAGCGTTGTCCCCATGTTCTTGAGCTTCGAGTCGATCTCACCCAGAGCCATGATCTCGAAGTTGGCTTGCGAGACCGCTTCGTCGATCAGCTTGACGGTTTGGTCTGACGAAGCCCGGTCGAAATCGAGTTGCCCCAGCTTTTGCGGGATGATCTCGGTGGCGAGTCCGCTGGCACGTTCGCCTGCCGACTGTCCTCCCATGCCATCTGCCACAAGGAAAAATCGCGACTTGGGATCGACGAACAACGCGTCTTCGTTGTTGTCTCGCTTGCCAACGATACTGAGATGTCCGACTCGAAACTTGATGATGCACTACCGAAGTCGTTGGCGGGACAGAACGGGGGAACGCAAGTGTGATTGACTCAGTGGTTCTCGACTCATCGTCGATCCGGAAGCGACCAAAAAAGCAGTCGAGAGTTTACGGTCGGTCGAACGGAATGGAAGTCCGGCCTGCATAAAACTTGAGCGTGCCGATTCGACTCGCGCGGTCACGCGGGACAGAGCGTTTGGACGAGATCGGTGATTCCGAGAGTCGTTGACGCCACGAACATTTCACCCGCCTCGAACCCCGCGCATTGGCCATACAACCGAGCCTGATTCTCCACCCAACCAAACACGCGTTGCTTGGAGACCGGGAACTGTGTGGCGTACGCACGAATCGCCGCTAACTTGATCGGCAATGTGGACGAGATGTCCGCGACAAATCGCCCGCCTCCGGCAGAAACGTCCAGATTTGAGAGACCGAGCGGATACCCAAGCTGGCGTTGGATCGTATGCGCGGGCAAACCGGCAAACTCGTCGTCCCACTTGGTGAGGCGACTGTAGAAGACGGCCGCATCGGTGATTTGCATGGCTTGCCAATGATCGGGAGACGCCATTGGAGTCTTGTCGGCAATCCCCATGACGATCTTCGGTCGCCACAATCGGAAGACTCGCGCCAATGCAACTCGTGCGGGGAATGAGTCGAAGAGGCAACGGTTGGGCAGCGTGAGAGTCTCCCGCGCGTGGACACCCAAAATGCGAGCGGCCTCGCGGGCTTCGGCCAGTCTCACTGCAACGCCGGGACTGCCGGGAGTTGGCTCACCGTTCGTGAGGTCCACAATTCCGACGCGATATCCCTGCTGAACCAGCCGTGCGAGCGTTCCGCCAACGGCGATCTCGACATCATCGGGGTGCGCTCCGACGGCGACGACATCGAAGGGGGGAAGGTCATTTGTCATTGGACATTAATCATTCAGGAAGGTGTTGGTCGGAGATAAAGAAGGTTTTGAGGAGTTTGACCAGTCGGTGCGGGTGTGTCAGAGACGGGTGCATTCCGGAAGAGTGCATCCATTCGGTACGGGCATCCTGCAGGCCGTGTTCGAGTACGGCGTGGCAACAGGCTTCGATTTGGCCTTCGCCTTCCGTGCGGACCAGCATGACGGGACAAGTGATTTCGCTGAGTCGATTCGTGACGTTGAAGGAGGCGGAGGCCAGGGCCTTGTTCGCCAGTTCGACTTGCGGGATCGCGCCGGTGGATTCGACGAGGAACTCAAACCGTGTGCCATCGAACGGCGGGAACCAACGACGGTGGTTTGACTCTTGAATGCGACGACGGCCCGGCAATGCGGAGAGGGGACGACGTGAACGGCGACACCAAGCGGCGAGCAATCGTTCGCTGATCGACAGCGATCGCTGAGCGAAGCCATGTTGCAGGACGAGGCCAGCGATTCGAGCTGGTGCTTCGAGTGCTGTTTGCAACGCGACCGCTGCACCGAATGACGCTCCAAAGACGCGGATCGCGTTGTCGCCATGATGATCAGCCACGGCGAGCAAGTCGGCGGCGAAGTGACTCATCGCCGGTTTCGTCTTCCGTGCCGAGCCGTCATCGCACGAGTCGAACACTACGCAGCGAAACTGCTCCCGCAACAACCACAGTATCAATGACGACATCTCTGCCGTCGCGACGAATCCATTGAGCAGGTAGAGCGGTGGGCCTTCGCCCCATGTGCGGCCGCTCATTCGGCGAGTTCCGTTCGTCAACTCCCATGCGGTCGATTGAGAGTGATACGCGGCCAAGACCTCAGACCAAGCGAGCGGTGTGGGGCAGGGATCACCGAGGGAAGGTCCTCCGTTCGTCGATGAGGCAGTCGGGGGAGCGGCATCACACGACGAACCGCAACCGCCGCGCGAGTCACACCCGGCCGGAATAGGTTCCACGTGCTCGGTCAGCGGTCTATCAGAGGTCACGTTAGAGGCACTCGTCGCATCGAACATCGTGGTCACGGTCTCTATGAAAACGGCTCGATTACCCAACAATCCGTCGATCCGCCTCACAAATGGCGTGATAGGCCGACACACTGTCTTCGATCGTTCGCAGCTCTGCAAGAAAGTCCGAGTTCTGCAACATGCGACCCAGTCGGGCGAGGACATGCAAATGCGTCCGTGAATCGCGACAGACGACGAGAAAGAACAGGTCGGTCAGCACGCGATTGGGGGCTCCAAACGGGATGCCAGACAGAGTGCGACCGAAGGCGATGACCGAAGAGCCGAGGGTGTCCGGCTGCGGGTTGCGTGGATGCGGGATCGCGACTCCGTTCTCGAAGGCTGTAGAGAGGACTGCTTCGCGATCTTGAATCGCGGTCAGCAGCGACGCGGGTTGCCACACGTCCCAAGTTCGTCCCGCCAATTCGACCAAGCCCTCCAACACAGATCGTTTCGTTCTGGCTTCGAGCGGCACTTGCACTGTCTCGACTCTCAGCAACGCGGCGACCGGGTGCGGGTCGTTGAACTCCATCGACCGATGCGATTGTTCGAGAACCGCCAGCTCGCGATCGGTGTACTCACGCATCTCTTGTTCGAGCCAATGCGTGATCTCGGTCGGATGAAACTGCCAAACACCGGCCACCTTTCGGCCCGGGATGCGGCCGCGGTTGACGAGCTTTTCGATTTCTCGACGGTCGCGTCCCAACTGACGCGCGAGTTCGTCCAAGTTGTACCAATCGTAGGACATGGCAGGTGGGCTTTAGGTTGGGCAGGGAAAGCAGGCGGGAGCTGAATTCGGCGGGCACTGATTCACTTGTTCGGCACGAGTCTCCTGACCCCGCCGAAACAGTTGACCTAGCAGCCCGTTGAACAACGTAGCTTGGACGCCTCGTCCGAGCGAAACTCAACTGGAAACGGACGGACGAGGCGTCCATCCTACGGTTCTTCAACGGGCTGCTAAGGCAGCGGCGGGGAAATAACCTACCGTAGCCACGCTCGCCAGAGCGTGGGATTCCCGCGTTCTGGCGAACGCAGCTACGGACATTATTTGTCGGCTGCTGCCTTAAGTCTCACCGAGTGTCACAGCGATGTTCGACGGCAGGATTGCATTCGCGGGCGAGATTGTCGAACGAGGAGGCCACATTTTTTCGAGCCACACGGCGAAGCCGGGCGATTCATCGAACTCAACGCGTCTTGGCTTAAGCCGTTTAGACCTCATCGAGGTCCACCGCTCGGAAATTTGTCACTCGTGCCCACGCGGCTCATCCGGACAAACGCGCGAAACCATTCCTGCCGGGTGTCGGTCCGCCGATCCGTATTGACCTGTTTTGTAGGCCGCTCATACGATCCCTCGCTTTTCCAAGCTTGGGGAGGCGAAGTCTTGGGGGGAACATGGACGGATCGACATTGCACACCGGAACGACACGGCGCGCGCCAACTCAGAGCTTACCGGCCTCAGCTACGACCTCCTGTTGGAATGCGGGCCTGTTGGTGACGCTGCTGGTCGCGTTCGCATTGCGATGTGGGTTAGCAATCGTTGTCGAGCAGAAAGTGGCGGCGACTCCGGGAAAAGTTTGTCTGATCGATGGTGATGCCGCTGGCTACTGGGAGCTGGCTCAGAAAATCGTTGCGGGTCAAGATTACTCGATTTATCACCCGCCGCGCTACGCTTTGCGGATGCCCGGTTTCCCGCTGTTGCTGGCTGGCTCTCAGGTTCTGTTCGGGGAGAGTCGGTTTGCGGCTCGTTGTCTGCTGGCGGGTCTGGGCACGCTCGCGTGTGGTCTGACATATTGGCTTGGTCGCGAGTTGTGCGATCACACGACGGGACTGTTGGCTGCGCTCTATACGGCGTTGTCTCCCACGCTGATTCTGTTCAGCACGCTGCTGCTCAGTGAGACCGCCTTCGCGGCGACATTGCTCGCCAGTTTGATTGCCTTGGCCCGGTTGGCTCGATAC
>JAYVOX010000384.1:0-5902 GCA_043757695.1 Schlesneria sp. | reverse complement strand
TGGTCTTCAGTAGCCACCTTCGCCAGAAGGTGGTTGTTCGCTCCCCTCCACGCTCTGGCGAGCGTGGCTACAACACTGCAAACCAACTCTCCAAGTGCGCTAGAGCACGCGCCGCGGTATCGGGGCCAGTTCGACAAAGTCTGGTTGTGGAAGGACTGGCCGGAGCGATGGGGCACCGATGCGGGCATCGACCTCGTCGCTCGCACGCGGACCGGCGAATTGTGGGCGATCCCGTCGAAGGCCGATCATCCCAATCGAGCGATCCCCAAACGCGAAATCGACTCGTTCCTGTCTGAGTCGAGCCGTCCCGAGTTTGCCTATCGTCTCTTGATGGCGACCACGGACGAAATCGGAGCCACGGCCCGTCGGACGCTGCACGCTCAAGAGAAGCCGTTGGGCCTCGTCCTGCGCGGCCACGTCCTGACCGAGGAACTTGAGTGGCCCGTTCAGATTGGAGGAACAGCCGCACCGCTGGCCCGGTGGAATCCGCGTCCCCACCAAGCCACCGCAATTCAGGCGGTGATCAACGGGTTCTCTGTTCGGCGCGGGTCTCCCGATCCCGCCGAAACGCCCGACCGCAGGTCTCCTCTTTCTGCGGTGGTCAACGGGTTCTCTGTTCGGCGCGGGTCTCCCGACCCCGCCGAAACGCCCGACCGCAGGTCTCATCTTTCTGCGGCACAAGACGGCCTAATGCGAAGTGGAGACCTGAGGTCAGACCGTGGTGCGGGATCAGGAGACCCGCGCACCACAGACCGTGGCCGACTCATCATGGCCTGTGGCACCGGCAAGACGCTCACGGCGCTGTGGATTGCCGAGCGGTTACAGAGTTCTCTCACACTGGTGCTGGTCCCGTCGCTCTCGCTGGTGCAGCAGAATCTTGCCGAATGGGGCCGCCATGCCGCGCAGGGTCAACCAGTCAGGGGTCAGGCATTAGGATTGAAGTAGTCCCGTGAGGATTTCAGGTTCTTCCTGCGTTGGGGCGATGGACTGTCGCACTACGTTGGGGGCGAAGATGCGGTACAGCACCGGAACCACAAACAGCGTGAGCAGCATCGAACTGACGAGGCCCCAGACGATGACCGTTGCCAGGGGACGTTGTACATCGGAACCGAGTCCGCGCGCGACCGACGCCGGCAGCAGGCCGAGGATCGCGACGAGCGAGGCCATCAGGATGGGTCTCAAGCGGCCGAGTGCTCCGTCCACGATGGCCTCCTCAATGGTGCGGCCCTGATTGCGGAGCGTCGTGATCCACTCGACCATCAGTACGCCGTTCATGATCGACACGCCGAACAGCGCCGCGAAGCCGACTCCGCTGGAAACATTCAGCGTCATCCCTCGCACATAGAGTGCGAGCGCCCCACCGATGAATGCGAAGGGGACCGAGAGCAAGACCAGCAATGATTCGCGTTGCGAGCCGAACGTCATGACGAGCAGCCCGTAGATGATCACAATCGTCAACGGGATCACGTACAGGAAATGACGGCTCGCCCGTTCGAGGTTCTCGAACATGCCGATCCACCGCACGTTGAAGCCCGCCGGCACGGTGACTTCTTGCGCGAATAATTGCTTCGCTTCCGCGACGAAACCGCCCTGATCGCGGCCGACGATGTCGGAGCGCACGGTGATCCGCCGCCGATTGCTGTCGCGTGCAATCATCGTCTGGCCGTCCATCAGCGAGAAATCGGCCACCTGCGACAATGGAATCGGCACGCCCGCGTTCGTGTAAACGGGCAGCCGTCCGATCGACTCGGGAGATGTCAGGAACTCGCGGTCGAACCGGACGACGATGTCGAAGCGACGCTCGCCTTCGTAGAGCGTGCCGACCGGTTCGCCTCCCAGCGCCGTGTTGATGAGCTTGTTGACATCGTCGATGCTGACGTTGTAGCGGGCGCACCGCGCTCGGGACGGTTGCACGACCAACTGGGGCTGCGGCCCCTCCTGCTCGATGTTCACGTCGAGAGCACCGCGCACGCGACGCAACACGTCAACCGTTTGGCGGGCCAGCGTGAGGAGTTGCTCCGAGTCGGCCCCCGAGAATTCGACGGCCAGGTTTGCGGACGTGCCGTTGGTGTCTTCGGTCACGCTGTCGATGATCGGCTGCGTGAAGTTGAAGCGCGTGGTCGGAAACGCGGACCGCAGCCTGCCTCCGATCTTGGCGATCAGCGATTGCTTCGACGGCTCGGTCCATTCTTCCATCGGTTTGAGGCCGACCATCATTTCGACACGACTCGGGACGAACGGGTCCGTTCCGCTGTCGTTGCGCCCGGCTTGTGACGTGACGAACGTGACATCGGGGAACTCGTGAATCAACCCGCGCATGCGGTTCGCATAGGTGGCCGTTTGATCGAGGGATGTCCCTTCAGGAAAGTTGGCGCGAACCCAGATCACGCCCTCGTCGAGATACGGCAGAAAATCGAAGCCGAGCAGCGGGACAATCGCCACGCAAACCCAGACCAACGCGCCGACCACGCCCGCCGCCACGAGCCATCTCAATCGGATGAGCACTCGCAGCAGCCCGGCGTACAACGGCCGAAACCATTGCAGTACCGGATTCTCCCAATCGCAGTAGCCTTTCTTCAGCAAAACGGCCGCGAGGTTTGGAATGACGAACAGTGCGAACAGCACCGCACCGAGCAGCGCATACACGACGGTCAGCGCCATCGGTCGAAACAACAAGCCTTCAATGCTGGTCAGTGTCAGCAGTGGCAGATATGCGCAGATGATCATCAACATCGAGAAGAAGATCGGCCGCTCGACTTCCACCGCCGAAGACAGGATTGCGCCGTCGATTGTCTCGCCGGGCGAACCGCCCGTCGTTGCAGTCCGGCTGCGGCTGCGCACGGTCAGGTGATGAGCGATGTTGTCGGCCATGATGACCGCACCATCGACGAGGATGCCAAAGTCGATCGCGCCGATGGAGAGTAGTCCAATAGGTATGTTCGTCAGATACATCAGCATCAGCGCAAATAGCAACGAGAATGGTACGGTGAGCACCACGAGCAGCGCGAGTGTGGGACTGCCGAGAAACGCGAGCAGCACGAGTAACACGAGCGAGATGCCCATCACCACGCTGTGGCCAACCGTGTGCAGCGTGCTGTCAACCAGATACTGCCGATCGTAAAACGGCACGATCTTCACCCCCCGTGGTAGTACGGTCGCATTGAGGACTGCGACCTCCTGTTTGACCCGCTCCAGTGTCCGCGACGGGTTCTCGCCGCGACGCATCAGCACGATCCCTTCGATCGAAAGCGGCTGGTCATCCTTGCCAAAGATGCCGGCGGGTGATCGCGAATCGAATTCGACGGTTGCCACGTCGCGCAGGTAGACGGGTGTACCATCGACGGTGTTGACGACCGTTTGTTCAAGATCGTACTCGTCCTGCAACGATCCGCGGCCGCGGATCACAAACGACATGTCGCCGCGTTTCAACACGCTGCCGCCCGCGTTGGCGTTGTTCGTTTTGACCGCATCGACGATATCGCCGAGTGACATGCCGTAGCGTTCGAGTTGATGCGGATCGAGCTTCACCGAATATTGTTTTTCGAGGCCGCCGAAGTTCGCCACATCGGCCACGCCCGGCGTGCGCATCAGGCGCGGCACGACGACCCAATCGTTGAGCGTGCGCAAATCGACCTGACTGTGTCCGCGATCGGTCTGCAATTCATAGCGATAGATTTCGCCATAGGCCGTTGCCAACGGCCCCAATTCGGGCGCGACACCGTTCGGCAGCGTGACCGTCGTCAATTTCTCCTGTACGCGCTGCCGGGCAAAGTACTTATCGACACCTTCATCGAACACGAGCGAGACGACGCTCAGGCCGAAGATCGTGCGCGAACGAATCACCTGCAGGCTCGGGACGCTTCCCATCGCGAGTTCGATCGGAATCGTAACTTGCCGCTCGATCTCTTCCGGCGCGCGGCCGGGATACGGCGCGATGATGAGTACCTGCTGAGCCGAGATGTCGGGATAGGCGTCGATGGGCTGCTGCTGAAAAGACCAGACGCCCCCAACACAGATCATCACACAAATGACCGCAACCAACAGACGATGTCTCAGCGCGAGTTGAATCAGTCGGGCGATCATGGTTTCTCCACCACGGTCGCTGGCATCACCAGCGCCTGCCCCGCAACCGCCTTGAGTAGGATCGCACCACGGCTGATGATTTTCTCTCCGGATTTCAGCCCTTCGAGTACTTCGCACAGTCCGTGTTGAACCTCGCCGACTTTTACTTCAACCACGCGCCACTGATCGACTCCCCCCGCAGCGAGTACATAGTCGTTACGACCAATGTGCAGTAGCGATGTCGCAGGGATCAGAATGGCGTCGCGTTCCTCGGTCCCCAGTCCGACTTCGGCAAACATACCGGGCTTGAGCCGCTCCCGGTCATCGGCCATCTCGAATAACACTCGCAACGTGCGTCGTTCCTGCGTCAGCGACGATCCCATCGCTTCGACGTGTGCCGGGAAGACGATGTTAGGGTAGCCATAGAACTGCACTTCACACGCTTGGCCCTCACGAACCTGCGAGACGTTCGCCTCGGGGACATTTGCGGCCACAAGAACCATGTGTTCGACCGCGCGGGAGAAGACGACTGATTCGATCCCGCCGCGAGACAGATCCCGTTCGGTGGCCGTCTTCTGCTTGACGGCCACGCGCAGGGCGGATTGCGCTGCGAAGATGTCCTTCTCACCCTGAAGCTGAGCCTTGAGTAGTGCTGATTTGGCCTGACGAAAGTCCTTCTCGGGAACAGTGCTGCTGCTGACGAGCGGTTCCAGACGTTTGACGTTCGTCTCGAGAAAGCTCGTCTCGGCATCAGCCAGTTCCTTGGTCTTGGTCAACTGGCTTTCCGCAAACTCGATGTCGTTCTTGGCCCGCAACCAGTCGGCATAGGGAGTTGAGAGTTCGGGAGAGCTAAACTGCCAACGGTCTTCCAGTGCTTCAGTTCCCGCGTGAATCCGTGCTAGAATCGAACCGCTGACAGAGAGGATGGGCCGTGTGATCTTCTCGGTCTGGGTGTCCGTCGTCGCCAGTTCCTTTTGTAGTGGCGTGTCTGAATCGACAAACAGCAGACCCTTGGCGACAGCCCGCACCGGCTCTCGCAGTGCGACGGTCTTTGTCTCTGTTCGAGTTCGTTCTGCGGGCAGCGCGGGTGGGCCCAACAGCGAAGCGACCACGGCCACCGTCGCCACAATGGCCCCGACCATCCAGCCGCCCCGCCACAACTTGACCTTCCATGTCAAACCATCTTTGGACGAAACTGAACCTGTTGCTCGGCCTTCCGCATCCGGAGGAGCTGTCGATTCTACGGCCATAAAGTATTTCCAGAACGTGCTGAGTTCATTCGAGTTTATTTGTACGGGAACGGATTCTAAGAAGCTGGTCGTCCTTTTGTCAGGCCGGGTGGCCCTGCTTGATTGAGAGCCGCAGAGATTCTGGATGTGCCACTGCTTCGGAGTCCTCGGAGAAGCAGTGCCGCGATTGCAGCGAACTCTCGAAGAGCACTGCTTCTCCGAGGACTCCGATGCAGTGGCACGGCTGAACTTTGATTCCAGTGAGCCGGGCGTTCCGAAGGCGGAGTGGCGCGGACGTGGCCTTGGGCGTCCGGGTCGCATGGCGACCAGAGGCAATCGTTCTCACACTCCTTGCCAGTCACCAACCTCTTGTGACTTCGTCACCCAGACATCCAAAGCGATGTCTGGGCCACCCGGCGCGTCTTCGCCAAGGTAGCCCTGCCGCTCCGCGACAGGAAGCGAGAACGAACGGGGCAAGCCCCCGCACTCCCAAAGCGCCTGTGGGAGTGCTGTGGCTCGACACGGCTTTGGAACTTTGACGCAGCCTGTGGAGCAGGCCGATCGATGCCGAAGCTGTCCCGGCCAACAAAACGGTCGCTCATCCGCCGACA
>JAYVOX010000383.1:0-1625 GCA_043757695.1 Schlesneria sp. | reverse complement strand
AATACCGCAACCAGAAAGTACGCCACACCGACAAACAGGAACGCTCGCAGATTGCTCTTCAGTTGCGACGCCGCCACGTGGACGGACGGAACGTACAGCCCCCAAGACAGAGCGGCACCAATCACAAACAGCGTGACAACTCCAAATTTCGACATTCGTAACGACCTTTGATCTAGCGGGAAAAACTCACAGGCGAGGTGGCGTATGGTAGCCACCGACCTCGGCCACGGAAACTTCGACGACGAGCGAGCAACTTATCCGCTGAATCTCACGGCCTTTCCGCGTGTGACGCCACGTGTGATGACCAGAATCAGCCGAAAGCCATCCGCCTCAATAGCACGAACTTGACTTCCCCCTGGAGTAAGACAATCGTCCCTCGCATTCACCTTGACCGCGCCAACTGTCGAACCTGCGCTCGTGCGAGCGGCTCACTTCACTGTTGGGTCGAATTCCACATCGAGACCCCTCATGCAACAAGACGACCTCGCTATTCCAATTCTGCCCAGTCGATCGGTAGATGACACGCTGGCCTTTTACCGGCGACTCGGTTTTGACGGCACAACTTGGGGTGCCCCCTACTCCTACACCATCCTTCGTCGGGGCACAGTCGAGCTTCACTTCTTCACTCACCAAGAGCTTCGTCCCGCTGACTCAAACGCGGGTTGCTACATCCGGGTTTCAGACGTGGAGAGTATTTACCAAGCTTTTGCTTTGGTAGAGCTGTCCCGAACAGGGATCCCGCGCCAAGATGTTCTCGAAGTCAAACCGTGGGGGATGAGGGAGTTTGCCATCGTCGATCCCGACGGCAACCTGATACGGATCGGCCAGACGCTTTCATAGCGAGGCCAGGAGAGAGAGGCTGCCCAAGAAACACAGTACGTGGAGTCTTCGGAACGCACCATGATTGGTGATCACGCTAAAATCCCGATGTGTTCCGAAGACTGCACGCACCCTACTGTTTTGGCAAAGTAGCCCTCATCGCTCCGCGTGAAGACAGCCGTGTGCGAGTTCAGCGCGGAATGTTCCATCCACCCGGCATCTGACTCGGCCTTCTTCACGCGGAGCAATGAAGGCTACTTTTGGAGGACTCGTCGCATGAAAACTTCCCGAAGATCATCGTCGCCCCGGTCCGGCATCACGCTGATTGAGGTCCTGGTCATTTTGGGTGTTCTCGCGCTGCTGGCCGCATTTTTTCTGCCGTCGCTCCAGCGCACGCGCGTGGGTTCGCGGCGGTCTCAGTGCAGGAACAATCTGAAGCAATTGGGACTGGCTCTGCACAACTACCACGACACTTTCGTCACAACGTTTCCACCCGGCTACATCTATCACACTCAGGCCGCCGTCCCGGAATCGGAAGAGGACGTTCCGTTTAGCAATGGCTGGGGATGGACGACGCTGCTCATTCCTTATCACGATTTAGCACAGACTCTACTCATGAACACTCTTTATTCGCGAGAAAGTCGCCCGAACATCGACCTCGGTCTCACTGTGTCTGCATCGCCGCAGATTCCCAAAACTGGCAGTCTGGAATTATTTTACCATTCGTTGCGATGTCCCTCGGATGTTGGGTCGCAAACTGTTACCGGCCTTCCCGGTGGGTTGTCGAATAAGCCGTGTGGTCGGAC
>JAYVOX010000382.1:0-5915 GCA_043757695.1 Schlesneria sp. | reverse complement strand
TCTCCTGAGGGAACTCGGTGTGGAATGCTCGCGATGATCCAAGCGCGAATCGCGGCGGCATTCTAGGAGTCACTCGTTCGCGATGCAAAGAACGCCCAACGTTGCGACTTCATCGGTTCATTAGGCGATCTCACCGAGCGACCTTGCCGCCAGCCTCGTCGGGTGGCCGCTGGCTCAGACGGCGACCGGCTTGAGACTTGGAATCGCTCGCATCCGTTTGCGGGCTGGGCACGCGCGTGCCCAGCGGTGGGCGTGCGGCCGGAACGAACCTCTTCGAGGGACCGGTCGCAGGCTTGCTGCCAGCAGCATCGCGCGGCGCAGATAACTCCGTGGCAACGTCCTTTGAAGACAACTTGCCCGACGCATTCGGAGCCGTCTTCGAATCGAGCAAGGGCGGTGCGGAGTTGCTCAGCAAGTCAGACCTGCTCTTCGACGGCACCGCTTTCGAGGTCTTGGCCGTGGAGCGAGTCGGCATGCGCAGGCTCATACCAACCCGCACGTCGTTCGCGTCCTTCAATTGATCGCGGTTCGCTTCGTAAATCTCGATGAAGCGATGCGTGCTGCCGAGTTCCTTCGCGGCGATGGACGACAGCGTCTCACCCTTTTGCACGACATGCAGTTTGCCCTCACTCGCACTTCCGACCGAGTCCTCGCGGCGAGCAGCCGTGTCGTTCGAGATGATCTCGTCGGTTTCGGGAATCGGGATTGGAGCCAAATCAGGGATGCCATCGTCGCCGTTCGGTTGTTGTCGCGATCGCGGCTTCTGAGTCGAGGTCTCGAACGGCTCGCGCGAATCATCCAAGAAGAGGTCGGGCGAATCGGAACTCGGGAGCGGGCTGCCATTTTTCGGAAACAGCGACGGGCCACCTTGATCCGAGACGCCTCGCGCGGCCGTCCGTCGCGGTTCATCGGCCTCTTCAATCCCCTGCAAGTACGGCGCGATCGACTTCTCGGCAATCTGAGCATCCAATTGCTTGGCCGTCTGAAGTCGAGGCGATGTCGCGCCGGTCTTCGCGTCATTGCGAAAGAAGAACGCTCCCGCCGCGCCCAACAGCAACACACCCAACGCCAACCCGATTCGTTGATCTTGATGCACGACGTACTCCTCCCGCAGTTTGGCAAACCTCGTCTCGCGGGTCAGTCGGCAGTTTCGGCCGGAGTTCATCAGCCTCGTTTGAGATCGCGATGGAAAATGTCCCAACGCGGCGAAGCGAGTAACGAACAACACGGTCGAATCGCTTCTGCGGCCAAGGGCAGCGTGAGACGAACTCGCTCGAACGCGGCGACTCGCACGATCGTTGCAATGAGATTGGAAGAATTGAGGGTAGAAAGATTGAGGGTAGAAAAATGAAGATTCGGCCTGGCAAGGCGACATTGGAACGCACTCCGCCTACCGATCTTTCTACCCGCAATTTTTCTGCCTTCAATTCTTCTGCTTGCCCCACCACAGGTCGAGCCAGTCGCGGTGCGAGAACCGGACGTAACCGATTGCGGCCAGCACCAGCAGCGTCAGCAGACTGATCGCCGCGCCGACCAACACGCTGCGCGGGCGATACGTCCACGTCACCTGATGGACTCCCGCCGGGACGTTGAAGAAGCGCTGGCCAAGCAAGGTGGAGTCGAGCGGTTGTCCATCACTCAAAGCGGACCAACCGGGATAGCCGAGGTCTTTCAGCACGAGGGTGGCCCCTTTCAACGACTCCGTGTTCACGACGATCTGGTTCGCTTCGCGCTGAGAACGGACCCAGCCGGGAGCAACTTTGCCGACAACAAACTGGCTCTGAGCCACGAAAGAAACGCGACTCGGCAACTGGCCCGATTCATCCGGCTCGAATCTGTAGAGATAGATCGGCTCGCGGCGTCCCCACGCGCGGTTCAGCATCGCATCGACGCCACTCCAGATTTGAGTCGCGCGCCACGACGACTCATCGAGAGGATCGAAGCTCAAGATGTGCGTGACTCCCGACTCGCGCAGCCAGCGTGAGAACTCGGCGTCGGCCAGGATCGGTCGCCCGTCACTCGTCGGCTTGGGCATCCCCGCACCCGCGAACTTTGGATCGGAGTACTCGGTCGGCGCGATCCCGAGATAGACCGGCAGGCACGATACGCCGAGCAACGTCCCGACATTCTGGCCGGGACAGTACAGACGCGGCGCGAGCGGTTCCGCGAGCATCAACTTGCGAACGTGACTTTCCTCGCGGAATGAGATCGCTGGTGCCGAGACCATCACTACGTTCGTGACCATGCGACTGACCAGCCACAGGTCGCCACACGTGGACCAGAACACAAGACCGATCACCATCCAACGCCCCGCGTTCCCGAGTTGAACCGAGGGGTCACGTCGCGCCAGCAGGCTCTCCAATCCTCGACCCGCCAAGAGCGCGATGGCCCAAGTCGTGACGATGCCGTACCGCCCCGGACCTCGAAAGAAATTGAAGCCGGGAATGAATCGAGCCACTGGCAGCAACCAACCCGTCGCATAGACGAGTGCGATCAGCCCCGCGATCAACCAGAACCGGGACTCACCGTCGAGCGGAGGATGAATCCCACCCGGCTCACAAAGACTCCCATTAGATCGTCTTCGCCCAACGATCAACCACCACACCGCCAACCCGAGCGGGACGAGGCCGCAGTACAGGTGAGCCTCCACCTTGTTCGTGGCCGCATGAATCGCACCGATCTTCGTCTGCTGCACGGCCGCTTCCAGATCGTGATGCGGCCCGAACCAGTGCCACGGCGCACCGAACTCGGCCACATCGCGGATCACACTTTCATCGCCGATCGCAATCGGGCTGTACCACCAAAACGGCACGAACAACTGTGACACATAGACCGGCGGCAGATGCCCGTAAGACGGATCGTGCTCGCCCCCCACCGTCGCTCGCGAACTGCGAGTCTTCAATTCCCACGCGGGTAGAAGCTGAACCGATGCGAGCAGGAAACCGGCGACGATGGTGAGCAACAGCACGATCGCCATCGCAACGCGGCCATCTCCTGTCCCCTCGCCCCCCGCCTTGGGGGGGAGAGGGTTAGGGTGAGGGGGGCTTCGGAGATCAGGTTGATGGACGAGGGTTGAAGGTTGAGTGGAAGCGGAAGAGGCAACTTGCGCGATCAGAGTCCGCTCGCCGTTCGGCCCCCTCACCCTAGCCCTCTCCCCCGAGGACGGGGGAGAGGGGACAAGGCGATGACGCTGGTTTGACTCACGATGACTCCACACCCGCCACCCGCCATACGCCACGACCAGCAACTGCGTGATGAACGCCAGATGAAAGTGCCCGGCCAGCAATTGCAGACCGAGAGCGATGCTCAACCCAATCGCATACCGCCACCAGCGGGTTTGCACGAACGACTCCACGCACCCCAACGCGACCGGCAACCAGGCTCCCGTCACGATGGCCCATTCCAGACACGCCCTCGGTGGAAACCAGCCGTAGGTGAACACGAGCGCCATCAACACCGAGCCGCTCGCGCCGAGGCCGACGCGCCGCGCGAAGAGTCCCGTCGCGACGAAACACAGCACGTAGTGAATCAGATGCTCGACGTTGTACGCCGTGTTCACATCGAGCAAGTAATACGCGACGACATGCGGCGGATAGGCGGCCCCGGTCTGACTCTCCCCCAACACCGGATAGCCGAACCCGGTGAGGTTGTTCCACAACGGGAACTCCCCCGCATGGAGCCGATCCGAAAAGAACGCCTTCTGCGGATAGAAATACGGGTAGAGGTCTCCGCCCACGAAGCCATAGCCCCACCACAACGGTCCCCAAAAGAGGAGCGTCAGGGCGACAGCGATCAAGCAGGCGATAGCGTGAGTGCGAGTCAGCGTCATGCAATTCCAACAGCCACCAAGCCGCTCGGTGGTCCAGATCGAAAGGGGTCAGATCTCCGAGGACTCGTCATCGACGGACGGAGGCTGAGCGGCATTGTGCAAGCAGAACCAGCCCACGATCAACTGGACGACAAAGATGATGGGAACCAGCACCGTCACTCCGATGGCAATCCCCGCCATGTCAGGCTCACGAATCACGATCACAACGGCGATGGCCAGCAGCACAGCCAGGATCAACCTCAGCCGCAACAACATGAGTCGCTCCCGCAAGCGGCAGAAACCGACCGCGCCGCTTGGTCAAGGCGAGTCGATGATGCAGTTCGGCATGGCCAACTTCAGGAGGTCGATGCCTTGCGGAGTGGTGTTCGGGCCTCCAAAGCGGAGGCTCTTGAGATTTGGAAGTTCGGCTATGACTTGCAGTTCGTCATTGCTGGCAGAGCAGTTGTCGAGGGACAGCAACTCCAATGATTGAATTTGTGCGAGGTGTTTCAAGGCACAGCCTTCCACACTTCCAGTTCCAGAGATCCGAAATTCCTTCAGCCTGGTGAGAGTGCTGAGGGGTTTGACTTCATCGCCGCCAACGTCGCAGCGCTCCAGGGTGATCGAGAACATCTCAAGTTGCGGTACGTCTGCAATTTGCTTGAACAGGTCGCCACAACTTGTCACGTCATCGACATCCAGAAACCGGAGCGTGTGGACATCGCGCAGGTTCTTCCAGCCGCCGCCGACAGGCGCGGGTTGGCACACAACCAACGATTTCAAGAACGGCAATCGTCGCAGTTCGCCAAGGTCCGACTCGGTCTTCAGCGGCATGATATGAACGAAGAGCAACGAACGATGACCGGCCAATTGGTCCAAGCCCGGGCCGAGATGAGCATCAGGAATCCCGATCCGTTCCAAGCGCGGCAATCCTTGCAGGCGACGCAACCATGCCGAATCGACCTGCCGTTCGCCCAGAAAGACCCAGTTGACTTGACTGTCCGTGCTGATGAGTCTCAGAAAAGGCAGCGACCAAAGTTGAGCCGTATTGACTTGAACCTCCTGAACGACACCGCCTCCCCACTCGATCACTAGCATGTTCCGACGAGGCCACCACCAACTGAAAACCGAGATCGCGACGATCAGCATCAGCACAAAGCCGATCCGGACGCGAGCCAGCTTCGACCACTGACGCCATGTGCGACGAGGCTTGTGTGGTAACGATGGTTTCGAGTCAATGGACATGCTTGCTCTCGACATTCACTCTTCGCTTGGGCGGGCGCGGTTGGACCAATGGCCTGTGGGGTCGCTGCCGCTAACCCAGACTCCCTTTTGGTTCCAGTCCATGTAGGCGTGGACATCGACGGGAGCGTATCGCAGCGTCAGGCCGCAGCGGCGGCGGTCGGACATGTTCGCTTCGGAGCCGTGCAGCAGCAGGTCCGAGTGCAGGCTGATCTCGCCCGCCTTCAGACAGTCATCGACGAAGTGGCCGAACTGTTCGACATTCTCGATCGTCTGGTTGAGGACGTTGTGTTCCTTCGGGTCGCTCGGGCGGAACGTCATCTTGCCGTGGTGGTGCGAGCCGGAGACGAATCTCATGCAGGCGTTCTCGACATCGGCATCGTCCACGGCGAGCCACGCGGTGACGGCCTTTGATGGCGTGAGCGGCCAATAGCTCGAATCCTGATGCCACGCGACCGTCTTGCCGTCCTGCGGCATCTTACAAAAGAAGTGCGACCCCCAACCGACGCAGTTCTCACCGAGCAGGTCTTTCACGGCGGCGACGATCTTCGCGTTGGTCACAATGTCCCACACGCGACCATACTTGAGATGGGCCGAACTGATCGAGTAGCTGTCTCCGCCGGCAGCGACTACCTGAGCGAGCAGCCGGTCAAAGTAGCCACGAATGTCGGCGATCTCGGCGTCGTTGTAGACGCGGATCTCTTTCACATAGCCCTCGCGATTGAATTGCTCGACCTGTTCCTTCGTGAGAACTTTCGGTGCGTCGTTCGCCACCGGATGAAAGCTCAAGTCTCGCGGCAGGTTGGCGAGATCATTCGGGTCGAGAACGGCGGTGAACTGAGTCGGCGCGGCGGTCGTCATGGGG
>JAYVOX010000381.1:0-1629 GCA_043757695.1 Schlesneria sp. | reverse complement strand
GGTTACGTCGTCTTTTTCGGCGGGCTGTTTGTCGTGAGACGCTGGTGGATCGACTTGAGCGTTGATCGCTCGAAGCGAGTGAGTTTCGGGCGACTCTTGTCCGCCGGACTCGCCGCGTTCCTCGTGACGGTTTTCTTCGAGTTCCCCGCCATACCCGCGATGGCTTGGGCCGTCACGCTCTCCGCCACAGTCCAACTCGCCACGCCGTGGTCCGCCACGCGCCGCCGCGAATCATTTTGGAGGAGCTGAGCCATGAACTTGGAAAGTGAAGGCGTTCCTGGCCTCGAACCACCAATGCACGTCGCGCTCGCGTGGTGGTCACTACTGACCTTTTTGGTTGTCGCTCTGCCCGTGATTGTCGTCGTTGCGAAACTCGTTTGGATTTGCATCCGATGCAGAACACAAACGCAACCGGTCACTCGACCAGATCGCACCATTCGACTCAGCCCATCACGCGCGACGCTACTTGCGTTCGCTCGCGAGTCTGTCTGGCTATTGGTCCCCTGCATCGTGTTCGTCTCGTTTGCAGTCATGACCGACCCACGTGGATTTCTATCCGGGCTGAACTCCTCAACCACAGTCGCTCACAGCCAAGCAACAACCCGCAGCGTGCGCGAAGGCGAAGGCGTGCAACGTCCCCAAGAACAGCCACCACGAGAATCGGCACCGGTTGCGACTTCGCCCTCGCTCACGCCGCCGGTCGGTCAGGATCACGCCCCCGTTTTGAAGCTCGCTCCCCAACGTCCTACGTGGGTGGACCAGACGCGCGTAATCGACGGTGACTGCACGCGAATCGTCCTCACCAGCCAGCAGTACGCGACCAAGGAAGAGGCCGAGCAGGAGTTGCGAGTGGCCGCAGTGAAGCTCGTCGAACAAGACCTGCAACGGATTCAAACCGGCTCGTTCCGTCCTCAGTCTTGGCGACCCTCGGCCGACGACGTGATCGCACACGCGGTACAGCACCGGTACGAAGAGACCGCTGAACGTGACTTCGGCAGCTTCTCGCATCCCATGACTCGCGTCTCGTGGCAGGTGGAACTCTCACCGCGTGTCCGCACCGAGTTCGCTCCCGCCTGGCGGCGCGAGTTGATCTCGTTCCGGATCATGTGGGTCGCGGGCGTCGCTTCAATCTTCGCGATGTTGGCCAGCGCGAGCCTGATGTACTTCCGCCTCGACACCCGCACACAAGGCCAATCGCGCGGCAGACTGAAGCTGCTGGCTACCGGTGCAATGGCGGGTTGGCTGATGCTCGTCGCCAGCGCGTTCTCGCAGGGACATTTGTGGTGAGGTTGGAGCAGGACCACTCCGGGCCACCCGGCATTGCTGGACCAAGCACCGATCAACGGTGTACGTCTCCCTGAATTGGAGACCGAGCCTGAATTCTCCCGCATCCGTCTTCATCCGTGCATCGGCTTTGCATCCGTGCGGACTCGCTTATTCCTCACGCGGCCAGAGATGAGACATTGGCGAGCCGCCAGCCGTAAGGCTGCGGGTTCTTGTACGTCGTAGGAAACCCGCAGCCTTACGGCTTGCGGCTCGCCTAAAACACCTCACTCGTGACCGCGTGAGGTAGAAATCACGAGGGCAGGACAGGAGTGAATCGCACGGATGGCAGGGCCGGAGCACGGA
>JAYVOX010000380.1:0-5921 GCA_043757695.1 Schlesneria sp. | reverse complement strand
AGATTGCCGACGGCACTGGTGGCCACTTCCACCACGGGTTGACGCGGAACGAGTGGCACATAGACCGTCTGGCCGGGCTTCAAGCGGCCGTCACCGTTGTCGAAGACGATCACCGCCGAGGTGATCGATTCAAACAATTCACGCAGCGCATCGAACCGAGTATGCAGCGGAATCACCGCATCGATCTTGCCTTCGACTTCGTTCGCTTCAATCTTGATCGTGACGCTTTTTCCCTGCTCCGCAGCGGCCCGTTCCATCGGGACTTCCACTTTGACTTTGGAAACATCGACCACGACGGCCACGGGATCGCCCGCTTTCACGAATTGTCCCTCGTTGACGAGCAGTCGCTGCAATTCACCAGCGAAAGGCGAACGAACACTGCACGAATCGAGATAGTGCTTGGCGAGATCCAGTTCGGCTTTGACGAGATCGAGTTTGGCTTGAGATAACGCTTTCTGTGTCTCGTCTTTGTCGCCCGCTTGCTTCTGCTCCAAAGTCGCGATCTTGACCGCGGCTTCGGCCCGTTGCACGTTCAGTTTGTGGACGGACGTATCGAGTCGCACAATCTCTGCCTGTGGTTGAATTTTCGAGTTCGACTTTCCTTGAGCCTGCTTGACGACTCCATCGAACGGGGCGGTGAGCGTGACTGTTTGATACGCCTCGACCGCGAGTGAGACGCGATATTTGTGAGGGTCGATAATGCGTGAGGCCAGAGACTTGACGATCACTTGATCGCCCGCGACGGCCATCGGCAGAGGCCCTTTCGAGTCAGGCTTTTTGTCCTGACCAAGCGAAGACTCCACGGCTTGCCCCAGTCCGCAAGCGGCTACCAGCAATCCTGCGAATGCCAATCGTTGACGAGACATTGTGCTTCTATCCTTCAACGCGAGATGACTCTGAATCCCACTCCGAATGGAGCGAATCTGACGGTCGGGTAAACTACGTCTCACTTCTCGCACTGTCAACGAGCCGCGCGGTGTCCGATTGGTGCTGATGGCGAGGAAGAGTTCGACTTTCCCGAGACCGCTTGTCGCTGGCAGGGACTTCGATCAAGATGCCTCTCGCCCAAGCAGAGCTGGCCTCAATGAAGAGGCTAGCTGAATGTTCAACCCGCACAACGCCCCTGCTCTGCTGCTGTTTTGCTTGGAATGGAATCTTCGGCGGCCATCGGCCCGCGATCAAACGCCGCCACCAGAAAGGATGTCACCGTGAGTTCGCTCTTCGTTGGATTGATGTTTGTTGCCGCCAATGCCGCCGCTGCCGCTGTCCCCGTGGGGACGGAATTGCACTATGCCGGATCGCTCAGTCAGCAAACAAAGGCTGGCGCGAGTGAAGCCAAGTCGTTCTCGGTCTATGCCCTGACGTTGGCCGACGCGGAGGGAGGCCCCGAGATGGCGTGGAGTCTCGATGAACGAGGCGGCGGTGGTTGGGCGTGGCCCGAGCGATTCGGGTTGCTCGCGTCGGGGTCGAGTGACAAGGCCAAGGCCCGGCCGATGCGGTTGCTGCACACACATGAGGGGACTCCATATCCCCTGCCCCTCCGTTCGCCGGTGTTTGAGTTCGCGGGCAAACTCGCAGCGGATGCCTCTTGGTCCGACGGTCGCTACGAATACCGTGTTACACGCAAGCGAAAGGTGAAGGATCGCGAGTGCTGGCAAGTGGAAGTCGCCTCGAACATAGGGAGAGCCCAGACCCTCATCATCGAAGCGGCGACGGGTGTTCTCGTGTCGCTCGACGAACGGGTCTTCATGGGACGCGGCGATGAGTTCCAACTCAAGCTGGAATTGCAGTCGCAAAAGACACTCGCTGCCGCCGATCTCGATAAGTCGCGTGCCGCCTTCGACTCCATCAGTGCGATGCAAGCGACGCTGGCTCGAACCGGCGAACAGAAGCTCGTCGAACTGACGGCTTCCCAATTGAAGTCGGTTCAAGATTCGATGGGCAAGATCGAGCAGCAGGCGGAGGGAACCGCCTGGTCGAAAATGGTGGCGGTCATCTCGAAAGACTTGGTGCCGCAACAACGACGACTGGAAGGTGTGTCTGGTTTGGAGCAGAAATTCGTGGGGCAGGCCGCGCCGAAACTGAAGCTCAAGCTGGCGGGAGGGACTGCGATTCCCGAGGGCGATCTGCAAGGCCAAGTCGTCGTGCTGCACTTCTGGGAATATCGAAGCGATCCACTGACCGAACCGTATGGTCAGGTCGGCTATCTCGACTTTCTCAACAACAAGCGGAAAAAGTTGGGAGTGAAAGTAATCGGCATCAACGTCGATCCCCGCTTGGCGGAGAGCGACAAATCGGGCGCTGCGATCCGTTCGCTCAAGAAGCTGCAAGAGTTCATGAATCTCGGCTACGACGTGGCCTTGGACGATGGTGCGATCCTCACGCAGTTTGGCGATCCGCGATCGCTCGGCTCCCCCCTGCCCCTTTGGGTTGTGATTGGCCACGACGGCAAGGTCGCTCACTATCACATCGGCTACTACGACATCCGGCCGGACGAAGGCTTGAAGCAACTCGACGAGGCCGTGGTCGATGCCTTGCGAAAGCAGAAGGCGAAGTGATACCTCGCACGGGATGAACTGAGACATTCTCCAACGCACCATGGACTCCAGACTTCCGGAGACTTCGGAAGTCTTTCATGCCAATCGTCTCACTTTAAGCCGCGTGAAGTAGAAATGAGAATGTGTTCGCGTGACTCAATCGTTCTGAACTGCTTCTAGGTGTCTGTCCGGAAAGTCGAAGGCCATACCTTCCGTAGGGTATCCGGACAGACACCTAGGCACATTTGATTTCATTTGTTATCTAGCGGCCGAAACTGCCGGTCGGGTGTCGAGCGGCGGTTCGTTTCGTCGCGCGAAGGATCGCGCAGGAAGGTCGCCATGACACGGATGATTCTGGTCGGCGCGGGTTGGTTCGGGTTGTTGGCGGGATGCACGACCGGACCACTCGGGCCACGCACTACATACTCGCCGCTCCCACCGACTCGAACCGGACAACCGGTCAGTCATCCCCCCGTGGCGACTCAACCGGTGATTTCTCCAACCGGAACGGCCTCATCGGTGCGAGTCATCCCGTTCGCCGCCCTGCCCCGCCATGCGATGGTTCAGGTTCAACAGGGCATTTCATTCGGGAGCCAGGCTGCGCTCCAAACGGGCGTTCGACCGTTTGCGATGCTCGCGTCGAATGACCGGCTGATTGACGGTCGCTCGCTGCCCGTCATGGATCGGCCGACTCGGTTGCCAACATCGGGAGGTGCCAAATCGCGGCGCGAAGCGACGGATGTCGCGAGTATCGGCCTCCCCTCCTCCAGTGCCCGCGTGTCCGATCTTCCCGCGACACCTCAGGAAGATTTGAAGTATCGCGGTGGGAGAACGATTCGCAATCTGAGCTATATCAACCTCTATGTCGGCGGGCAGGATGCTTGGGATCCGTCGGACTGGAAGAGCATTGATAAAGCGCTGGCGGCCGCGATGGCCGACTCTCATTTAAACAATGTGATCGTGCAATACTTCGGCAATCAGCCGATCAGTTCGGCGTTTAAGAAGTCCTTCTTTCTCTCGGGCTGGCGGCCGCAGTTCGTTGCGAAGGGAGATCTCGAACGGCAGATTCGCAGCCTCCATGGAGGCGGTGCGTTCAGTGGCCTCGATCTGCCGAACACCATCGTCAACTTCATGCTGCCACGCGGCACGGTCCTTGGCGATCCCAATGGAGGCGAACAACTCGCTCTGCAAAGCAAAGCCATCCCTCAAGAAGAGGCCGAGGATTCGACGGGTGGACTGGGTGGATACCACGGGTCGGTTCATATCGGTGCGACGACGATCTATTACTCCACTGCGGTTTATTCCGAGCGGTTGCCGAATGGCGGAACGAACGGCATTCCGGTCTACGACCAGAACTGGAAGAACGTCGTCGCCACGATGTATCACGAGTTGCAGGAAGCCCGAACCGATCCTGACGTTGATGACGCGATCCGCATTGGCACTTCCAACGGGACGCGGTATCTCGGCTGGACATCTGACAGCGGCCTCGAAATTGGAGACTATCCGATCGCCGAGGCCCGCCAACTCAAACAGGTCTTCGTCGAAGTCTCCCTGGCGGATGGCAGTGGCATGGTCCCCGTACAACTCCAATACTCAAACGCGGTCCACGGTCCGGAAGGTCCGATCCCGTACCCTCACGGAATGGAACCGCCACCCGGTACGCAGCCTCCGGTCAACATTCCGCCTGCCAATCCGAAGCCGCCCGCTCCAGTCCCCGGAACGGGAACAACACCGCCACCGATCACGACTGACCCCGAACTGGCCAAAGTCATCGCTCAATGGAACCAGCTCGAAGACTTCGTAAAAAGGGCGATCGTGCGACTGGCGGGGTCACGGTGATCCTGACTGCGGAGATGAAATCAAAGCGTGTCGTAGGATGGGCACTCTTGCCCGTCCGGCTTTCGTGAGAACCCGATGGTGGAGTCAAAGACAGGACGGGCAGGAGTGCCCATCCTACGGTCGCCATTCCGTTCAGATGACCCATTGGTGACACCAGCCCAAGGACGAGTTGACACTCATGAAAACCATTCGCGGCAAGACGGCGCTCGTCACGGGAGCGGCCTCGGGAATTGGGCGCGGAATCGCGTTGGCCCTTGCGCGCGAGGGAGCCGATCTCTATTTGATCGACGTTGACGAAGCGGGGCTGATGGCTGTCGCGAATGAAGTGACGAAACTCGGCGTCTCGGTAATGACCGATCTCTGCGATCTGACCCAATCAGCCGAAGTGACGCGCGCGTTGACCGCGATGCAGACGCGCTGCGCTCCGATTGACATCCTCGTTAACAACGCGGGGATCGCGTACTACGGGCCGACTCATTTAATGTCCGCTGCGCAGTGGGATCGATTGCTGGGTGTGAATTTACTCGCGCCGATTCAAATCACGCGTGAATTACTGCCGGTTCTGAGAAGTCGTCCCGAGGCTCACATTTTGAACGTGTGCAGCATCAGTGGTCTGGCGGCGGGAGGTCGTTTCGCCGCGTATAACACGAGCAAGTTCGGCTTGGTTGGTTTTACCGCCGCGTTGCGAGCCGAATATGGACGGCAGGGACTCGGTGTTTCGGCTCTCTGCCCCGGCCCGGTGCTGACGAATCTCTATCGCCAGTGCGATTCGTCGCGTACCGATAAACCCGTCCCAGAACCACCGCGCTGGCTGTGCAGTTCGGTCGATACCGTCGCGGCTGGAGCGATCAAGTGCATCCGCCGCAAAAAGCGACAACTTTTAATTGGCCCGCTCGCCCATCTGGTCTCGTGGGCGAACTGGCTCGCGCCGGGCTTCCTCGATTTTCTAAATCACCTCTCACGGAAGAAACGCAATCCGGTCGCGGTCTCTGACAACACTTCGGCGAACGAATCGCGCCGCGCGGCGTGAGGCTTCACGTTTGTTTGTTCGTTCCTTGTGGCTCATGCCGCGACGCCACGCGTTCCAGATATTTCCTAGATGCGAGTCGGAAGATCGACTCACCGATGCGTGGGAAGAGTGAGCACAGCGTGAAGAGTCCTCTTAACGACGGTTGGTTGATGATGAGGTCTGCTCGGTCGGACCTGATCGCCTTCACCACGGCCTGAGCCACCGCTGCGGATGAAGTGCCGCCGACATACCACGGGGCGCTGCGGCCCGAACGTTCGCGCAGTTCTTCATAGACGCCGCCATCCGAGGCGAAGCCGGGGCAGATCGCCGATGCACTAATTCCCGAGCCGTGGTACTCGCTGCGCAACGATTGAGTGAACGCGATCTGTCCGGCCTTGCTGGCGGCATACACGGCGGCAAACGCGGGACCTTGCTTTCCGGCGATGGAAGCCATGTTGACGATGTGGCCTCGCCCCGCCTGTTTCATGTGCGGGATGACGTGTCGGGTTAGCAGCAGCGTCGCGAGTAGATTGACC
>JAYVOX010000379.1:0-5928 GCA_043757695.1 Schlesneria sp. | reverse complement strand
TCGGGCAGCTATCGGACTCGCACCGGCGAACTGGCGACCTTTGCCGGCGTCCGCGAGCTGGCGAAATACCTCGCCGAAAGTGAGGAGACTCACGCCGCCTTCGTTCAGCAACTGTTCCACAACATCGTCAAACAACCGGTTCGAGCCTACGGCACCGAAACTCAAACCAACCTCAAACGGGCGTTCGTTTCAGGTGAGTTCAGCATCCGCAAACTGATGGTCGAGATCATCGCCACCAGCGCGTTGACTTCATCCACATCGAACCCGCAAAGTGCCACAGCCAAGTAGATGGACAAAAGGCGAATGTTCACTCGACATCCCGCATCATTGGGAGCATCACTGTGACTGCCGCGTTCCCTGAAAGATTGGAAGCATTCATTCAAGCCGAAGTGGCAACGGGGCGCTACGCCACACGAGAAGATGTGATTGCTACCGCCGTCCAACAAATGCAATTGTGGCCGGCAGAAAGTGGAGAGATGGCAAACCTCAGACTCGCATTGGCAGAGCTGACGGGGACTTTAATGGCGGGAGAGTTCGACCGTTCGCGGACGAACCTGAACTGCGGGCGTTTGCCGAAGTGATCAAGTCGCGCGGGCGAGTTCGTCTGACCTCGGAGCAAGTGTTGAGTGATCGCCCTGAATCCGTGTCCGAGGCAGACGAAATCGGCAATCAGGAGTTTGATGAAGCATTGGCTAAGACCAACCGCAAATATGGCCGCGCCCTCAAGAAGTTGGCGGAGTGAACTGTGTCCGCACTACTCCTCTCTTTGACTCACGATGAAATTCGGATGATCCATCAGGACGTTTCGGCGGCGGGTCTAACCTGAAATGGAAACCATCCATGGCTAAGATTTTTGGCAAGATACTCGACACAACCATTCCCCGCCCCATTTCAAAGACCTATCTCACTGTTGACGGTCGTCCCACCCGGACAACTCTGTCGCAGGATTTAGGCTTCAACGTTCCTTCGCGTTTCGCTGAATATATTTGCCAACTGCACGATTTCGCTGGTGGTGATCCTGAGTCCTGTTTGGATGCGTTCGATGTCTCCCTCGGTCTGTTTCCACGGGGCAGAGATGCTCGCTATGACGGGACTCCACCTGAATTGTTTCCTGTTGGAGAAACGGGGTGCGATGGCGACCACTATGGTTTCCTACTTCATGCTCCAGAACTGGAACTCAACGATCTACCTTTTGCTCATTACTGTCCGATGGACTCGGATGGAGTAATTCTTGTCGGTTCAACAACAGAAATGGGGATCGCTTCCGTAATGGCGCGACACCTCTCTTATGACTTTGTGAGTGTGGTCGAGAAGGAGCGAATTGCCAAAATCGCGGGTGCGTGCAAAATACGACCGCAGGAGGAACAGAATTCTGCGGTGTCAGTACCGATTGGATGGCGATTTGCTCCGTCATCTGACGGCGTCGGAACATTGGCACCGGCGAAACTCTTCGACCCAGGGCCTCTGCTTGAGTTTGACCGGAACAAATCATCGGTCCCATTTGAAGATGCTGCCGAACGGGCAATTAGTGGAGGCCATTTGGCCACGGCGCTCCATTACCTTCGCGAAGGGCTTTGGTTCTTTTGGATGACGAAGCCGGTTTCCCTCGCCCGCCGCATGATTGACGTTTACAGCATGATGAACCGTGAGGCATTGGCGAATGAACTGACTCACACAATGAGCCGATGGATCGAGGCGGGGGAAACATAAGCCGCCGAACTAACCGTTAGACCTGAGCAAGGCAGCATTACGGCTAGGTGCGACGTGGTGTATTTTGTGGTGGGCTTGATCGACTGGGTGAGAACCTTGAGAAACTTCGTGATGCACACTTCCTCCGAAAACGACGACGAACTGACTCTGGAAGACTACGGTTGCTCGTGGCAAGTTCGTCAGGAACACGCGTTATCGTGTGAGGCGATTCGAGAGGGACTGGACGACCTGAACGCTGGCCGAGTTCGACCAGCCGACGAAATCATTTCTGAACTCCGTCAACGCGGACTCAGCAAAATCGCTGTACCCGTGGACCTTTTCTAATTACCTGATTGTGAACCCCAGTCGTCATAGCGCGACCATCCTTGGAATCGACCGATGCTCAAGACCTCTGCTTCTCGACGTGACTTCCTTCGCGATCTTGGCCTGAGTGCTGCGGCGTTGCCGTTTGTGTTGAATCTGCCCAGTCTTGGGTTTGCGAATCAGACGGTTCGCAAGCAGCGGCTGGTGATTATGTTCAGCCCCAACGGAGTGATTCCCAATGCGTTCTGGCCCGAGGAAGAGGGCGAGACCTTTACGCTGAAGGAGAGCCTGACTCCGCTTCAGCCGTTCAAGAACAAACTGCTCACGCTGCATGGCGTTTGCGACAAGGTGCGCGGAGACGGCGACAGTCACATGCGCGGGATTGGATGTTTGTTGACGGGGACGGAGCTCTTTCCCGGCAACATTCAGGGGGGATCGGACACACCCGCCGGATGGTCGAGCGGCATCTCGATCGATCAGGAGATCAAGAACTTTTTGCAGGCGGACGCCGCGCGGCGGACTCGGTTCGGTTCGCTGGAGTTTGGCGTGATGGTTCCCGAGCGGGCCGATACTTGGACGCGGATGTCGTACTCCGGCCCCAACAAGCCGATCGCGCCGATCGACGATCCGTACCAGATGTTCTCCAAGCTCTACGGTCGTATGAAGGATCAGGAGTCTCTGAAAAGCATTCTCGACGAATTGCAGGGCGATCTGAAAAAGGTCGCCTCCGTGGTGAATGCCGAGGACCGGAAGCTGCTCGAAGAACAGACGACTTTCGTGAGGGAACTCGAACAGGAACTGAAGTCCAACTCGACAGAGGCGATTGGCCACGCGGTCCCCGAGTTGGAGCCGGGGATCAAGGAGGACAACGACAACATGCCGAAGCTCAGCAAGTTGCAGATCGACCTGATGGTGAACAGCTTCGCGAATGACTTCGCCCGCGTCGCGACGTTGCAGTACACGAACTCGGTCGGCGGGGCCAAGATGCGGTGGCTGGGTGTCGATGAGGGGCACCACGAACTCTCGCACAACCCCGACACGGATGAGAAGTCGGTGGACAAGCTGACCCGGATCAACAAGTGGTATGCCGAACAGATGGCCTACCTCGCGCAGCGCCTGGCCGAGACCCCCGAACCGGGTGGTGGTGGCTCGCTGCTCGACAACACGCTGCTCGTCTGGACGAACGAGTTGGGCAAGGGCAATTCGCACACGCTCGACAACATCCCGTTCGTGCTGCTCGGCAATGGCCTCGATTTCCAGATGGGCCGCTCGCTGAAGTACAAGAAGACCGCGCACAACCGGCTGCTGATGTCGCTCGCCCACGGCTTCGGTCACCGCATTGATCGCTTCGGCAATCCCGACTTCTGCGGTGACGGGCCACTCACAAATCTAATGTGAGGCTTCTTGAGGGTGTAAACGCTTCGAGCCTCCAATTGCTTGGAGGCTCGAAGGTGAGGTGTCACTCGCAAAACGTCAACGGCGACCGCGCCGGGATGCGACTCAACCCTTGGCGGCGGCCAGCGCGGCGTCGTAGTTCGGGTGATTGGCGATCTCAGCGACGTACTCGACGTGCGTCAGCTTCCCCTCCGGATTGACCACGAAGATCGCTCGCGAGAAGCAGCGGTCAAGCGGACCACCGTTGATGAGGACTCCGTAGTCGTAGCCGAATTCTGTGCAGCGGTGAGCGCTGAGCGTCTTCACCGTTTCCACCCCTTCGGCTCCGCACCAGCGCTTCGCGCCGAAGGGCAGGTCCATGCTGACGACCAAGACTTCGGTGTTGGCGAGGTTCTTGGCTTCATCATTGAATCGCTTCGTTTCGGCGTGGCAGGTCGGGGTATCGAGTGACGGGATCGTGGCAATGATCCGCGTCTTGCCCGCACTACTGGCAAGCGCGATGTCGGCCAGACCGTTGTCTTGCAGTTTGAATTCGGGAGCGCTGTCTCCCACCGCCAAGGCGCGTCCCTTGAGATCGACCGGGTTTCCTTTGAGTGTCGTCGCACCAACTCGCTTCATCGTCTGTGTCCTTCAAAAAAAGTCGTTCAAAATGCTCCTTCGGAGCCGGGCCGAAGTATGTCGTCCGCTCCGCAGGATGCAAGGACGCTCATTGGTTCGCATCGGACGATACCTCGCACGGCGTGAATGGACGCAAAACCGGGGATTCAGGAACATGGGCGATTTGCGAGTTGAGGTAAGGCCGGTTCCACAGGCCGTTCGGTGCTTTAGTACAAAGGCCGGTGGAACCGGCGCTGCTCGTCTGCTCACAGCCGGTCGAGTGGACTGCGAACCGCCAGTCCCGGCCGGTTCAGGACGTGGGTATAGATCATCGTCGTCGAGACATCGGCATGTCCCAGCAAGTCTTGCACGGTGCGAATATCCGATCCGGTCTCCAGCAAGTGCGTGGCGAACGAATGTCGCAGCGCGTGCGACGTGAGTGGCCGCTCGATCTGCGCCTTGCGCGCCGCTTGCTTCAACGCCACCGCCAAAACGCTGTCGTGGAGATGATGCCGACGAATCGTTCCGCTGCGGGGATCGCGCGATAGCTTGTGCGCAGGAAATAAATACTGCCAGCCAAACTCACGATCTGCGTTCGGATACTTCTTCGCCAACGCATGCGGCAACAAGACTTGACCGTATCCCTCTTGTAAGTCTCGCTGATGGAGCTGCCGCACCGCTTCGATCTGCGTCTGCAAACCATCCCGAGCCGCCGCTGGCAAAACCGTGATCCGATCCTTGTCACCCTTCCCCTCGCGCACGATAAGCTGCCCCAATTCAAACGAGATATCTTTCACCCGCAGCCGCAGGCACTCCATCAATCGCAGTCCCGCGCCATATAACAGTTGCCCCATCAGCTTGTCGCGGCCCGATAATGCCGCCAACACGCGCCGCGTTTCCTCTTGGCTCAACACGACCGGCAACCGCCGAGGACGGTTCGCACGCACGGCATCGACGAATTCGAGCTTCCGATGCAGCACTTTCTGAAACAGAAACAGCAACGCGCTGAACGCTTGATTCTGAGTGCTGGCGGCCACTTGCCCCTCGACCGCCAACTCTGTCAAAAACTCCTTGACCTCCGCCTCACCGACCGACGCCAGTGTCCGTCCCGAGTCTCGCGTCTCAACAGGGGAGACATCTCCGGCCAAGGCGTACCGCTTGATAAACCGCACCACCCAACCCGCATAAGCCTTCTCCGTCCGGAGCGAGTAATGCAATAACCGGCATTCTCGCCGCAGACTTTGAATCACCTGTGGCTCGTTCGGATTGATCAGACCCACCCCCTCCGACAAGTTGGCGGCGGTGATCTCCGACGGCGTTGTTCCCCCCCGTTCACGGTCGGCAATCTCACCGAGCTTCTGCGCGACATCACCCAAGGAGGGCGTTCCGGTACACAGCACAACATCCCGATAACATTCGAGGGCACGCACAGCCTGTAACCGCTGCCATGCGGGATCACCAGCATCCCGCAGAGAACGCAGGAACGTGATGACCAACTCGCGGTCCACGGTCAGCTTTATCGTGCGCGCCTGCTTCAGGAAACTCCCATAACGCCCCACCCAAACGGGAAACCATTTCAGGGAAGCAGGACTGACATCACATTTGGGCAACAACTTGGTGAACACCTCAACTGACATCGCCTGTCCTCCTTCAGAAGAAAAAACACTCACACCCTTGCCATTCCCGATCCGAGCAGTATCGTACTCTCCGCGTTGACGGGCAGGCAATCACCTATCGCGGGATAATTGTGTTATCCGCGATAGCCCTATCGCGGATAACACCCCCGTGGACACGTTATCCGCGATCCATCGCGGATAATGATTAGTTGGGCGGATGAGGCCGCTCCCATGTTCGGCTGGTTAATGAACTGAGCGGCGTTTTCGTTTTGTTTCATGTTCACTCGGATTCCGACGGCGATTCCCA
>JAYVOX010000378.1:0-5951 GCA_043757695.1 Schlesneria sp. | reverse complement strand
GAGTCCGGGGGCTGACGCCGCCCGGCTCACCCACTCAGTTTTCTGAGCGGGTCCACGGGGATGCACCGGACTCTGCTTCTGACCCGAATTCCGAACTTCGCGCTCCGCACTCGCCCGGAAGCCCCCTCACCCTAACCCTCTCCCCCGAAGACGGGGGCGAGGGGGCAAGTGCGGGCGAAGAGCGGCCAAGAGTGAGGGGCTTTGAAGATGTTGATCGGCCGTTGTCGATCACGCTGATCGACCCGGATGACTTGGAGCCGCCACGGTATCTCATCGACGCTGCGGTGGCGGTGCGCCGGAGTTGGATCGGTCTGGCTTGTGGAGTGACGGCGCTGGTGGCGTCCGCGCTGGCCATGCTGCCTCAAGTTTGGATCGGTGTCCCGGCGACGGCGTTTGGGTTCGCGGGAATCATTCTCGGCTATTTGACTCTCACCGGAACCGCCGCGCGCGAGCTGTCGATCTCGATGCGCGCGGCCTCGTTCAGCGGGATGTTGCTCGGTGCGCTCGGCATCTTTCTCGGGCCGTTGTTCTTCTCGGGACTGGGCCGCAGTCTGCGTGAGACGACCGGACAACAGGCAACGGGCAAGCATCTGCTGGAGATCGGAGCGGCGCTCAACCGGTATCACGACCAGCACTCGGCGTATCCCGTGGGAGGCGTCTTCACGCGCGATGCGGCGGGTGTCGTGAAAGGTCAGCACGGATGGATGACGTTCCTGTTGCCGTTCCTCGGCGAACAAGACCTTTATCGCCTCATCGACCAAGACAAGAGCTACGACGACCCGGCCAATCGCGCGGCGATGAGTCGCGATGTCGAGGCGTACTTCGCGGCGGGAGGTGATCGCGCGAAGATCGTGCAAGGTTATGCGGTCTCACACTTCGCGGGTGTCGGCGGTGAGATCGACGACAAAGCGGGACTGTCTCACGTCGGCATCTTTCAACGGGACGAAGCGGTCAAGCGCGACGAAGTGACCGACGGCCTCGCCAATACTCTGATCGTAGGGGAGCTCCCCGGATCATTCCCGCCGTGGGGCGACCCCGAAAACTGGCGGACCACCGGACGCGGGATCAACAAAGATGCGAACGGCTTTGGCAATGCCACGCGTACCGGCGCGACGTTCCTGCTCGGCGATGGCTCGGTGAAGTTCTTCAGCAACAAGACCGACCCGAAGCTGCTGCGGAAGTTGAGTACGCGGGATGGTGGGGAATAGGGCTTGGGGTGCCGACCAAGCCCTCAGGATTAGCAGATCAATTAGTGGCAGAGGTAGCCGAAGTCGTGAGAGTTCGGACTGAAGTCTCACGACTTCAGCTACGCCCGTTATTCTTGCGCGAGCTCTAAGCTCGACTCTTGCGCTTTTTGGACTGCGGGGATTCATCACCGCTTTCCTTTCTCTGCCGCAGCTTCCTGTTTTGAAAGCGCCTGCACAGACACGGCCCTTCAAAAATCCAAGCGAAGCAAGAAAGGAAAGCGGCAATCAATTGCCGCAGTCCAAATGGCATGGCAAAAGTCGAGCTAAGCCGCACCTTGTCGTTCACGATACCAACGAAAAAGAACTCGAAAGCACGGCGTGAAGTCGGCGGGATCACGTGCGAGGCGCGCGGCGATTTCGGTCAGTGGCAGGAACTCACCGGAAGCAATCTCTTCCGGATCGAAGCAGGGCGGATCATCGGTCATCGTGCTGAACAGGCCGCTGTGCTCGAACGATGTGTTGGCTCCGTCGGCCGGGATGATGCCGAGGAACTCCAGCGGTGAGACCAGTCCGAGTTCTTCTGCCAACTCGCGCACGGCAGCGATGGCATAGTCTTCGCCCGCCGCGAGATGCCCCGACGCCGACGACGTACAGACGTTGGGGCACTCGTCCTTCGTGGCGGATCGGCGATGCACAAGCAGTTCGCCGCGCGAATTGAACACAAAAACATGAGCCGCCCGGTGGAGCCAATGATTGGCATGAACCACTGATCGTGGAGCCTGCCTCACGACCCGATCCAACTCATCGACGACATCAAACAACTCTTCAGGCATGTCGGCGTTCGATCCTTCAACAATGATCTCGCAGGAACGGCGATTGATGGGCCGTGTTGGAGATTCGAGGCGGGTGAACATGCGAGTCAGGGGGATGAATCGCCCACGTCGCTCAGTCATTCCATGACCGAGATTCTGATCGAGGCGAGCACTGATGTAAGGATTCGCACATCAATCAGTGGCAGTCGTGGCCGAAGTCGTGAGAGTTCGGACTGCAGTCTCACGACTTCAGCTAGTGCTGTGTCACGACTAAGAATTCGGGTTGACGTTGTAGCTACGTTCGCCAGAACGTGGTCGATCAAACGTGGTTGCCCCACGCTCTGGCGAGCGTAGCTACCCTAAAAATAAGCCGTGACGACGCACTAGGCCAGTTATTCCTGCGCGAGTCCTAAGACCGCACTCGTTCAGTTCGCCGCTTTCTTCTTATTCTTTTTGTTCTTGTTTTGATTGCCGGTCTCCGCTTTGGAGAGCGGCTCGGCTTGTTCGGCACTCCACTTGTTCCAGAGTGCTTGCAGTTCCTTGGCCTTCTCGGGTTGTGCGGCGGCCAGGTTCTTCGACTCGGCAAAGTCGTCGGCCAAGTTGTAGAGTTCGGGCTGACCGCTCCCTCCCTTCGAGACGACCAGCTTCATGTCTCCGTGCCGCACGGCCCATTGTTCGCCGAACCGCCAGTAGAGCGTCTCGTGCGGTCGAGCCTTGTTCGCGCCGGTCAGGTACGGCATCAGGTCCACGCCGTCGAGCTTCCACGCCGCGTCTACTTTGCTCCCAGCAGCAGCCACGATCGTCGGCAGCAGGTCGAGGTTCATCACCGGGAAATCGTAGGTCTGGCCTGCGGGAATCTTTCCCTTCCACTGCGCGATGAACGGGACTCGGGGACCACCTTCAAACGTGTTCATCTTGAAGCCGCGCAGTCCGCCGTTGTACGAGGTCGTGCTTTGAGTTGGTCCACCGTTGTCGCCGATGAAGAAGTAGAGCGTGTTCTCTTCGAGACCCGCTTCGCGCACCTTGGTCATGACGCGACCGATGGCGTCGTCCATCCCGACCATCATCGCCGCGAACAGCTTTCGCTTTTCGTCCGTGATCTTCGGAAAGCGGTCAAGATATTTCTGAGGAGCCTGGAGCGGAGCGTGCTGCGCGTTGAAGGGGAGATACAGCAGCATCGGCTTCGTCTTGTGCTTCTCGATCCAGTCGATCGCCCGATCCGCGTAAGCGTCAGTCGTATAGAACGAGTCGTCTTCAACCTTCTTCGCGACGTTCGAGACTCGGGAATCGACGAACTGAGTCGGGTGAAAGAAAGGGGTGTTGGCGAGTGTTCCGTAGAACTCATCGAAGCCGCGTTTCGTCGGCCGGTACTCGTCTCCTCCGCCCAAGTGCCACTTGCCGATGGCGGCGGTGGAGTAGCCCAGACTCTTCAACCGATCGGCGATCGTCGTCTCCTTGAGACTCAACCCCGAGTGATTGTGAATACTGTTGAACTCGTGACCGAATCGCGTCGGATAGCGCCCGGTCAACAGGCCCGCTCGCGACGGACTGCAATAGGTCGCGGCAACGTAACCTTGAGTAAATCGAATTCCGTTCTTGGCGAGGGAGTCGATGTGCGGCGTGGGGATGTCCTTGCACCCGTAGCACCCACACTCGCCCCAGCCGAGATCGTCCGCATAGAAGATGACAAGGTTGGGTTTCTCTGCGGCGGAGACTTTTTGAATGCGACCACTCACCACGGTGAGCATCATTGCCAGAGCAAGGCCAAGTGAAATCAAACGAGAACTCATCGCGGGAACTCCTGATCGAAACACGAACACAAAACACGAACACAAAAGTAGAGATACTTCGCTCGGAATGTCTCCGATTAGACCTCGCGAAGTCTAAGAACTCGTCCAAGAACAAGACTGTGATTTGTAGGATGGGCACTCTTGCCCGTCTGGCCTTCAGATCACTCTGGCGTTCGCTCCAAAGCCGGACGGGCAAGAGTGCCCATCCTACGGTGTTGTTTTTGGACAAGTTCTAAGAATCCGGGGCCTCACGGCCATTGGCACTGACTCTAAACGCGGGGAACTGATCAGCCGGAACGCGCTAGCGTCCGGTTCGTGTCATTTGCCGCAAACCGGACGCTAGCGCGTTCCGGCTGATGGGCCAAGCCCCTTCACACATACTTCGGAATCTTCGGTTCGGGGACTTCATCGAGCAGGCGGGCGATGATCGTTTCCGATGACATTCCTTCCGCTTGAGCTTGGAAGTTCGTCGCGATGCGGTGGCGGAGGACCGGGACGGCGATGCGACGGATGTCTTGCAACGAGACGCTCGGACGACCGTCCATCGCGGCCATTGCTTTGCCTCCCGCGATGAGGAACATCCCCGCGCGTGGTCCCGCGCCCCAATCGACCAGATCGCGCACGAATTTCGGTGACGCGGGGTCTCCCGGTCGAGTGGCGCGGACCAACCGCGCAACATAGTTGATCGTCAGCGGTCCCGCTTCGATCGAGTTGATTTGCTTTTGCAGATAGAGAATTGCCTTGGCCGAAAGCACCTTGCGAACCTCTTGCCGCTCACCCGTCGTGGCCGAAGTCAGAATCTGCTCCTCTTCGGCGAGGTTCGGGTAATCGACCTTCACGTTGAACATGAAGCGGTCGAGTTGCGCTTCGGGGAGCGGATACGTTCCCTCCTGCTCGATCGGGTTTTGAGTGGCGATGACGAAGAATGGCTCGGGCAGTTTGTAGGTCGTCTGGCCGACGGTCACTTCGCGTTCCTGCATCGCTTGCAGCAACGCGGCTTGAGTCTTCGGCGGCGTCCGGTTGATTTCGTCGGCCAGCAGAATGTTCGTGAAGACCGGGCCTTCCACGAATCGGAACTCACGCCGTCCGGCATCGTTTTCATCAAGGACGTTCGTGCCGGTGATGTCGGACGGCATCAAGTCGGGCGTGAACTGAACCCGCTTGAACTGCACGTCCAGGATTTGAGCGATCGTGGAGACGGTGAGCGTCTTCGCCAAGCCCGGCACTCCGACCAACAAACAATGCCCGCCAGTGAAGATCGCCGCGAGGATTTGATCGATGACCTCGGACTGTCCCACGATGACTTTGTGCAACTCTTCGATCATCACTTCGCGGTGCTTGCGGAACTTATCGAGGAACTCGTCGAAGTCGGGCTTCTTGTCGGCCAAGGGAGAGTCCTTTTGCTGAATTGGTCAAAGGCGAGAGGGCGAGCCAAACGTGGAGGCGGCAATCTAAGCCAAGTACTGTGGGATGAAAAGCAACCGTCGCGCTGATCGTCACGCGGGACATCGTGACGCAGGATGGCAGGCGCGTGCGCGCCAACGCACGGAGCCGTTCGTGCCGTCGCCAACGGTCCTTGGGAACGGACCCCGCAACGGTCTTGGTCGCGCGCGAGACCACGTGCAAACAGGACCGAGCCTCATTACAAATCGACCGCGTCTGCAATTCATTCGGGTGTAACCGGCATTCCGGAGAGTGGCACTTTTCTGGTCCCCTCTCCCCCGTCTTCGGGGGAGAGGATTAGGGTGAGGGGGCTGATTCACGCTCGGACCCTCACCCCGCCTCTCCCCCGACGACGGGGGAGAAGGGTAAAACCGGAATGCAGGTCACACCCAATTCTTTCTTCACGCCTCATCGGAACCAACATGCTCAATTATTCGTTCTTCGCTCCGCGTCAGGTCGTGTTCGGTTGGGGACGCCGTGCAGAACTGGGAACGTTGGCGGCGCGATTCGGTCGTCGCGCGTTGCTCGTGTCGGGAAGTCGCACTCTGGAGGCGAACGGTAGCTTTGAACAACTGGCGAATTTGCTGGGTGCTGCGGGGTTGGAGGTGCTTTCGTTTCCCGCTCCCTCGCGCGAGCCTGAGGTTCGCGATGTGGACCAACTCACGGCCGAGTTCCGTTCACTCGATCCGACCGGCGACGACGTGGTCATTGCTGTGGGA
>JAYVOX010000377.1:0-5977 GCA_043757695.1 Schlesneria sp. | reverse complement strand
CGCGCCTTGAGATCGCGGAGCAACCCGGCGATCGGCTTATCAACTTCACGCGCGTTCTTCTCGTGCCCCTTCTTCAGGTCGCTGTGCTGATCCCATTGAACGTGGCTGTCGCTGTGAGTCACTTGAATGAAGCGCACGCCACGTTCGGCGAACCGTCGCGCCATCAGACACATCCGCCCGAAGTTTGCGTTGAGCGGGTCGTCCATGCCGTACATCTGCTGCGTGGCGAGCGTCTCACCGGACAAGTCTTCGACGAGTGGCATGGCCGTCTGCATCCGAAAGGCCAGCTCGAACGAATTGATCCGCGCTTCGAGTGACGGTTCGTGGCCGCTCACCGCCTGATGCTCGCGGTTCATGGCCTTGAGTCGTTCGAGTTGCAGCCGCTGCACGTCGCGCGGCAAGTCGGCGTTGCTGATGTAGCGGACGCGCGCCTGGTCCGACGGAACACTCGCGTTACCGAGCGGCGTCCCTTGATAGGCCGCGGGCAGAAAGGCCGATCCCCAGTTGTTGATCCCGCCGTGACCGAGTGTCGGACAGATCGTGACGAACGCGGGAAGGTTGGCATTGTCGGTTCCCAAACCATAGCTGACCCACGACCCCATGCTCGGCCGCACGAAGTTGTCGCTCCCCGTGTGCAACTTCATCATCGCGCCGCCGTGTGCCGGATTGGTGCCGTGCATCGAATGGACCATGCACAAGTCATCGACGCAGCCCGCCACATGCGGAAACAGTTCGCTCACGGGGAGACCGCTCTCACCGTACTGCTGAAATTTCCACGGCGACTTCAACAGATTGTTCGTTGAGTTGAACTGCACGCGCGGCTTGGCGAACGGCAGCGGTTTGCCATCGTCCCGGTCGAGCAGCGGCTTCGGATCGAAGGTGTCCACCTGCGAGGGACCGCCGGTCATGAACAGAAAGATGACGCGCTTGGCCCGCGCGAAAAAATGAGGCGGCTTCGGAGCGAGTGGGTCGCTGTCGAGAGCCAAAGCGCTGAGCGGGTTTGCTCGCGCTTGGTCTGCCAGCAGCGAAGAGAGTGCGAGCGAACCGAATCCGACCGCAGAACGTTGCAGCCACTGACGGCGCGAAACGGGATCGAAGGTAGGCATCGTCATGAATTCCAAAGAGAACTGTTCTGGGGTCGGGCACCCAATGACACTTGTCTGAGATCGTAGCTACGCTCGCCAAGAGCGTGGGGATTGCGAATTGGCCCGTTGACCCACGGTCTGGCGACCGTAGCTACCTAAAACCAGTGCCATGGGACGTGTGCCTTTGGCTTGCGGTTAAACGACGAAGGTCGCAGTCACCTCACGTAGATGAACTCGTTGGAACTGAGCAAGACGTGGCAGAGGCTGTCCCAGGCGCGGCGGTGTTGTTGCTCCGGTGCGACGTTGCCCGTCGCGAGGGATTGCTCGACTTCGTTGAGGAACGCCAACGCACTCGCGACTTCACCTGCCGAGGGTTCACGACCGAAGACAGTGGCGTAGGCGAACGTGACGCGCTGCGAGTGATCGGCGTTACGCGACTCACTCCAAATCTTCGAGGCGAGGTTGGAACTGCACTGCATCACGAGATCGCTGTTCATCATGAGCAGCGCTTGCGGCGCGATGGTGGTGGTCGAACGATCGCCGGTCGGGATCGCCGCGTCGGGGTAGTCGAGCAGTTGGAACACGTCGTACACGTTGTTGCGAACGACCGGGAGATAGAGCGAACGCCGTTGGCTCTTGTAGTCGGTCAAGTCCTTCGACGTGTGGTCGAAGAAGTAGTCGCGGTTTTTCACCTTGAGGAGCGATCCACCCAGCGTCCGATCCAATCCGTCACCGACGGCGATTAACGCATCGCGCACCGCTTCGGCCTCCAAACGCCGCACGTCGGCACGACCGAACAGCCGGTTCTCGGGATCACGTTCGACGAGTTGCGGTTCCGCACGGCTGTCGAGTTGGTACGTCTGCGACTCCATGATCTGACGATGCAGCGACTTGATCGACCAGCCGCGCTGAGTGACTCGCCGCGCGAGCCAATCGAGCAGCTCGGGATGCGAGGGCCGTTCGCCCAGCAAGCCAAAGTTATCGGTTGTTCGCACGAGACCTCGGCCGAAGTGCCAACGCCAGACGCGGTTCGCCAAGACGCGACTCGTCAGCGGATGGTCGGCCTGAGTCAGCCACTGAGCCAACTCCAATCGACCACTTTGTTCCGCAGCAAACTTCGGTGCGGAAGTCTTGGCCAGCACGAGTGGGACTCGACGCGGAACGACCTCACCCAGCTTGAGGGGATTGCCGCGAATGTGAATCGCCACATCAATCACGGCGTCTTCCATCACGCCCATCGCCGAGGGCATCTCGGGAGCCGCCTTCTCAAACTTGGTCAGCTCCTCCCGCAGTCGCTTCAATTCCGCCTTCGTCGCGTCGGGGTACTTGTCTTCGAGCTTCGCGGGTGGGGCTTCTCCCGCAGGCAGCATCGCTTTGACGGCTGCGTCACCGCGCTCGATGATCTCTTGCAGCGTGGCCTTCCGCTGAGTGACCTGTGCGTCGTGAGTCGCCTTCAGCGCGAGCGCGACGGGCGTCGGAGTCGGGTTCTCATGCCACAGCGCGAGCTTCGTGTACTTGTCCATCGTGCGTGTGCTTTTAAAGACGCCGGCCAATCCGTAGTAGTCGGCCGTCTCGATCGGATCGAACTTGTGATCGTGACAGCGGGCACAGCCGAGCGTCAGCCCGAGAACCGCTCGCCCCACCGTGTCGATCTGTTCGTCGATGATGTCCATCCGCATCTTGGACTCATCGACCTCGGCCAACACTTTGGGACCAAGGGCGAGGAATCCGGTCGCGATCAACCGGCGATGCCGCGTCGCTTCGTCTTCCGCTGGAAGCAGGTCTCCGGCGAGTTGCTCGATCAGAAACTGGTCGAACGGCTGGTCTCGATTGAACGCGGCGACGACGTAATCGCGATACCGCCACGCGTTGCCATGTGCGACGTTCTCATCAAGGCCGTTGGAGTCGGCATAACGGGCCACGTCGAGCCAGTGTCGGCCCCAGCGTTCTCCATACGCGGGTGACGGCAGCAACCGATCGACCAACCGCGAGAAGGCATCGGGCCGATCGTCCTGCAAGAAGTCGGTGATCTCGGCGGGTGTCGGCGGCAAGCCAGTGAGATCGAACGTCGCGCGACGGATCAACGTTCGCGGACTCGCGGGTTGAGCAGGCTCAAGCTGAGCGGCTTCTAACTTCGCGAGGACGAACCGATCCAGTGGACCGTTGGTGCGAGCGGCGTTCGCGGTCTGCGGGACGGGTGGCTCAACGGGAGATTGAAACGCCCAGTGGTTGGGGTCGCGAGTTCGCGGCGCGGCGGATTTGGTTGCGACAGGAAACGGTGCGCCCAGCGCGACCCAGCGCGTGATGTCTGCGATCTGTCGGTCGGTCAACTTCTCTTTGGGGGGCATCTTCAAATTGTCGTCGGTGTGCGAGATCGCCTTCACGAGCAGACTCGCGGCGGGCTGGCCAGGCACGATTGCCGCGCCGGTATCGCCGCCACGCAGCACGGCCTCGCGCGAATCGAGCCTCAACGTCCCCCACTGCTTCTCGGCACCGTGACACTTGTGACACTTCTCAATGAGCAACGGCCGGATCGACGTTTCAAAGAACTGAAGCTGCTCGGCTGTAGGTTCGGTCTCCGCCCCGCGAAGACTCGCGGTAACGACGGACCCGACACAGATCATCCCGATCAAGAAAGCCTGTCGCATCTCACCCCCCGCAAACTGATTAGTCCCGCACTTGAACGGCAGGTTTGTGACCCGCCCGTGATTCAGCCTGCTCATGAAGCCTTGGCTTTGCACGTGGCCCGATTGTGAAGTCGCTTGCCACGAAACGCAAACTGATCGGTCGATGCGAGCCCGTGTTGTGCGCGAAGCTCATCACCCCATCGAAGAAAGACGGGATGGAATCGCACGGATGGCAGGGCCGGAGCACGGATGGAAGACAAAGCAGAAGAGATCGAAGTTTCTGCCCCCTGACTCCCGCCCAATGGCACTTGCTTTAGAGCAACCGAACACATCAGCGGGAACGCGCTAGCGTCCGGTTCTCCCAGTTCTCAGCAAACCGGACGCTAGCGCGTTCCGGCTGATTTCTAAAACAAGTGCCCCCCGCCCCCGACTTCTTCACGATTTCCGCTGCATCTCAAAACTAACGCCCCGATATGTTGGCAACTACCAATTCATGTTCTATCGTGTGAACGGTCATTGATGCGGGCACGAGGCTCGCGGTTCTGTCGCTTCAGAATTACTCGTGAGAAGGATTGTGCGATGTCATTCGGTCTCTGGCGTTTGCTCGTGGGCGTGGGAAGTTTTTTGCTCTTGGTCCCGGCGGTCGGGTTCGCCGGTGAGGCGGATCTCAAGATTCCCGTGCTGCCTGTGTTTGGGTTTGAATGGTCGCTGCTGATGAGCGGCATGGTGGTCTGTGTTGGCGGGTTGGTCTTCGGATATTTGATGTACCGCCATCTCGAACAGCTCCCCGTCCATTCCTCGATGCGTGAAGTCTCCGAGTTGATTTACGCGACCTGCCAGACGTATCTGCTCACGCAGGGTAAGTTCATCCTGCTGCTGGAAGTCCTGATCGGTGCGGTGATGGTCTATTACTTTGGCGTGCTGGAAGGGAAACCGGCGCTCGATGTCGCGGTGATCCTGCTGTTCAGTTTGATCGGGATCGCGGGAAGTTACGGCGTGGCGTGGTTCGGGATTCGAGTCAACACGTTGGCGAACAGCCGCGCCGCGTTTGGTGTGTTGCGCGGTCTGCCATTCCCCGCGTCTGCCATTCCACTCCAAGCGGGCATTGCGATCGGCATGTTGCTCATCAGTGTGGAGCTACTGCTGATGTTGGCCGTGCTGCTCTTTATGCCAAGTCATCTTGCCGGGCCATGCTTCATCGGCTTTGCGATTGGCGAGTCGCTCGGCGCATCGGTACTGCGAATCGCGGGGGGCATCTTCACCAAGATCGCCGACATCGGCGCAGACCTGATGAAGATTGAGTTCGGCATCGACGAAGATGACGCGCGCAATCCGGGTGTGATCGCCGACTGCACGGGCGACAACGCGGGGGACTCGGTCGGGCCGACGGCCGATGGGTTCGAGACCTACGGCGTGACGGGGGTCGCTCTGATCTCGTTCATCACACTCGCCATCAAGGCTCCTGGTGGAGCGGAGGCGGCGACGAATGCGATTCAGGTGCAGTTGCTCACGTGGATTTTTGCCTTGCGAGTGTTGATGGTCATCACGTCACTCGGGGCTTATTGGCTCAATCATCGTGTCTCACAGGCGAAGTACGCCGCCAGCACGAGCATGAATTTTGAGACGCCATTGGAAGTGTTGGTCTGGCTGACTTCCGCCCTTTCCATTGCCGTGACCTATGCGGCTTCGTACTTCCTGCTGAAGGGTCTCGCAGGCGATGCGACGTTGTGGTGGAAGCTCGCCACGATCATCAGTTGCGGGACATTGGCGGGGGCCGTGATTCCCGCCCTCGTGCGAGTCTTCACGTCTACTCATTCGGCGCACGTGCGTGAGGTGGTCGAAGCCTCGAAGGAAGGGGGCGCGTCGCTCAACATTCTGTCGGGCTTGATCGCGGGAAACTTCTCGTGCTTCTGGCTGGGGCTGGCGATCGTCGGGTTGATGGCGATCGGAAACTCGTTCGCGTGGATGGGTGCTCAGGACATGATGATCAGCCCGCAAGCGACTTCGGTCTTCGCATTCGGCCTCATCGCGTTCGGTTTCCTCGGCATGGGGCCGGTGACGATCGCCGTCGATTCGTATGGACCGGTGACCGACAACGCTCAGTCGGTGTTTGAACTCTCCATGATTGAAACCTTGCCGGGGATCGAGCAGGAGATTGAGCGTGACTTCGGCTTCAAGCCGCAGTTTGAAACGGCCAAGCACTTCCTCGAAGAGAACGATGGCGCGGGGAACACGTTCAAGGCCACGGCCAAGCCAGTGCTCATC
>JAYVOX010000376.1:0-5978 GCA_043757695.1 Schlesneria sp. | reverse complement strand
TTGCACGGCCCAAAGTGAGACCTTTGAATGTAGCCACGTTTCGCCAGAACGTGGGCTGTTGGAGCGTCACACCCGCACTCTGGCGAGGTGCAGCTACGGCTCACTTCAGCCCGCGCGAAGTATAAAGCAGCACCCGGCCAAGATCAGCCTCGCCATGAAACGCCGCAGTTGCGGCTGGAACGACAATTTCCTCGTCCAAGCTCTCACAGGATCAACCACTTGGTGAGCGCTGGCCCTGCTTGAGACCTGGTTGTCAACGTCATGTATCCGGCAGCACATATACTTGTCGCCGCTGGACCGTTCCGCCTATAGCCGCAGCTCACCGTCACGGACATCAAACAGCCGCCTCTCGCGGACGGCTCAACGTGCGTGCCGCCATCAGTTCAGGAAACATCCCCCAAATCCGACTCCTTGACCCCGACGAACATGCTGGTATCCTCGCTCGCCGCCGCGTCCGCCCCGACGTAAACCCCCACACAGCAACCGGCAGTGCCGTTCGGGATAGGTCATGATCTCCCGGCAGAGATTGGTCCTAATGATCAACGCTGATCCCGTTGTGCTTTTGTTGCGAGGTTGCCAAGCTCGACGCACTTGCCGCAGCGGATTATTGACTGAATGTGCTGGCCGGTTTGGCAGCCACTGAACGTCCTGTTTTCGAGCTTTCCATACTACGAGCCTTTTAATTCTTTGCAGGCCGCGAAGATTTCCGACGACCAACAAGCGTGCCCGTAGTTGTGGCAACTCGACATCGTTCATCCACGCGGGGCGGTCAAAATAATGCAACAAGAACATGGTGGACAAAAAGATGAAAGAGGAAAGACTCGGTCCTGCCTTTCATCTACTTGTTCCCCATCTTCTTGTTTCATTCGGTTGCGGCTGAGCCGCGCCGGGAGTCTTCGCGCCGCTGTTGGGTTGATCGTGGGAGTGGTGATTGTCGCGCTGTTCGTTGCGGCGAACGTGCTGTTCGTGCCTGCTCCTGATGCAGTTCGCGTGGGATCGGCTCCACTGCCGCTGGAACGAGCCGTTCGTCCGGCCTTGCCCTCGGAAGGCTTCGTCGGCAGCGACGCCTGTCGCCGTTGTCATGCTCAAATTTGGGAGCGATACCAATCGCATCCGATGTCTCGCTCCATCGCGGCGGGAACGACCGCTGCGGAGATCGCTGCCGAAACGGTTGAGTCGTTTTCCCATCAGACGGATTCCACTGCGCGGGCGGAGTTCACTGCGCCGTCGGCCGTGGGTGAGAAGCGATACTTCGTCGAACGGACGGCCGAGGGACTCATTCACGGTGAAGCGCTGACCGATCCCGAGTTGGGAGAACTCTACAACCAGAGAGTGCCGATCGCGTTTGGGATTGGCTCGGGACATCACGGCCGATCGTATGTCTTGCAGCAGGGAGACTGTTTGTTTCAGTCGCCGATCACGTGGTATTCGCAGGCGCAGAAATGGGATCTCGCACCCGGCTATTCGGCGGCTCAGCATCCCCGATTCGAACGGCGGATCACGGGAGCGTGCCTGACATGCCATGCGGATCGCGTCCACACGGATCGCGAACGGCCGAACCATTTCCCGTCACCAGTGTTGCTCAGTGCGTCGATCGGTTGCGAGCGTTGTCACGGGCCGGGTGAGCGACACATCGCGCGACATGATCTGCTGGCGTCGGGAACAAAGTCGGACTCTGGCATCGAGGACGACATCGTCAATCCGGCGGAGCTGGCCCCCGAGTTGCGTGAGTCCGTCTGCTGGCAGTGCCATCTCGCGGCAGAAGAACGGATTCCGCGCTATGGTCGCGCCGACGGCGACTTCCGTCCGGGAATGCACTTCGACGAGATGTGGACGGCGTTCGTGAGTTCGACGGCGGTTCACGAATCGGGCCTCTCGCGCGCCGTCAGTCAGGTGGAGCAGATGCAAAGCAGCCGGTGCTTTCAGCAGAGTGGCGGTCGTTTCGGCTGCACATCGTGTCACGATCCGCACTTCTCTCCGAGTGACTCCGATAAGCCCGCCTTCTATCGCGACAAGTGCCTGGTCTGTCATACCGATCCGGAGTGTTCGGTCCCGTTGGAAGATCGGTCGAAACCGCCCGCAGCCAATTCGTGTGTGGCCTGCCATCTGCCGGCACTGTCGGTGAACAGCGTGCCTCACACCTCGTTGACCGACCATCGTGTGTTGCGGCGTCCGCGTGCGGAAGCGGCCTCTCAGACAACAGCCGAGCCTACTCTCAAGCGAGCTGCTCGATTGCAACTTTTCGGAAGGCCCGAGCAACGGTTGACTCCCGCCGACATTCGCCGCGCGCGCGGACTGATGCTGTCTCGCCAAGCGGAACTGAGCCAAAGCCGCGATCAGGCGGATGAAGGCGAGCGACAGTTGTCGAGCATCGTCGCCACGTTCTTCGACGATGCCGACGTGCGCGAGGGACTGGGCATTTGCGAACAAATCTTGGGAAACGAAGAACAGGCCGCGCGTCATTGGCAAGCGGCGCTGGTCATCGCGTCTCAACACGAAGGGGCGTTGTTGCGACTGGCCGAACATCACTTTAAATCTCGTGAGTTACCTGCTGCCCGAGATCTGCTCCGACGATATCTCGCCGTGAATCCGTGGCAGAGTGCCCAGTCCCTACAACTCGCAGGTGTCCTCGGCGATTCGGGAGACCTCACCGGTGCAGTCGCTGCCGCCAAAGAGGCTCTCCGCATCGACCCGTCGTCGGCCGCCGCACACGGAATGTTGGGTGTCGCGTTGGAACGCCTCGGCCAACCCGAACAGGCAAAACGCCATCAAGTTCTCTACCGCAAACTGCGCGGTCGATAACTCGATACGGCCACGATTGAGGTCTGAGACATTTCCGAGCGGTGGACGCCAGCCTTCCGGTGCTTCACCCCAAGAACCGGAGGACTTAGTCCACCGCTCAGAAAGACTCCGCTTGGGCCGCGCTAGGTATCGATGGCAAGGGACAGTTTTGATCGATGTTCGAGTTGGATTTTCTTGTGCCGCGCACACAAGTTGAGGCAAGCTGGGCCACCTCGGCGCACCTGCGGTTGACAATGTTGACCTGCCGATCCGATAACAGACTGGTGAATGCCGTTCTGAGATGCGCCTTAATTGTGAAGAGAAGCCATGAATATTGCCTCACTCCGTTGTCCCGGTCCCGTTCGTCGTCGCGAGTTTCTGGCGGCAGGGGCGTTGGGATTGGGGGGCCTGAGCCTGCCAGACCTGTTCCGCTGCCGGGCTGCCGCTGCTGCCGCAGGCCAATCCGTCGATGAAGAGACTTCGGTGATCTTCGTCTGGATGCCGGGTGGTCCGCCGCACATGGACATGTACGACATGAAGCCCAACGCGCCGATCGACTATCGCGGCGCGTTCCATCCCATCCGGACGAACGTGCCGGGGATGGACGTTTGCGAGTTGATGCCTCGGCACGCCGCCATCGCGGACAAGTACTCGATCATTCGCTCGGTGGCTCATCAGTTCGCCGATCATGGCGGCGGACACAAACGGATGATGACGGGGCGAGTTCCCGTAACTCCCGTCGATACCGTGAACGACGCTCCCGCCACCGGCTCGATCGTGGCGAAGTTTCGCGAAGGGCGAGATTGCGGCATTCCCAACTATGTGTCGATGAACCCCGGTGGCCGCACCAACGATGTCTTCGCGCAGGGAGCGGCGTATCTCGGTCAGTCGTACATGCCGTTCAATGTCGAGGGCGATCCGAGTCTGCCGACCTTCTCCGTCCCGAACATCTCGCCGTCGGAAACGGTGACGGGCCGCATTGGCGACCGGATGTCGTTGCTCAAAGGACTGGATCGAATCAGTCGAGACATCGATGGAATGCGGATGGTCGAATCGACCGACCGCTTTCAGGAACGAGCCGTCGGGATGTTGACGAGCGACCGTGCGAAGAAGGCGTTCGATCTTTCGTTGGAATCGCCCGTGGTGCGAGATCGCTACGGTCGCCACTGCTGGGGCCAGCGTGCTCTGATGGCGCGACGCCTGGTCGAGGCGGGTGTCAGCTTCGTGACGGTGATCATGGAGAACCCGTACCAGTCGGGCGTCGAGCAGCTCAAGCAGGGCGTCTACAACTGGGACTCGCACGCCGTAAACTGCCACATCTGGGACGACCTAAAAGTGCGCCTGCCGATCTACGACCAAGCGGTCACAGCGCTGATCGAAGACGTACATCAACGCGGCTTGGACAAGCGCACGCTCATTCTGGTCACGGGTGAATTCGGGCGAACGCCTCGGCTGGAGAACTCGATCGGCACGCAGACGGGCGTGATGCAGCCCGGCCGCGATCATTGGCCTCAGGCGATGTCGTTCATCATGGCGGGAGGCGGAATCCGCACAGGTCAGATTGTCGGCTCGACGAACTCCAAGGGAGAACATCCGGCGGATCGTCCCCTGACCCCGAACGACCTGTGGGCCACCGTCTATCGCCACTTGGGGATCGACTACACCGAATCCTTCCTCGACCGCCGAGGCCGCCCGATGCCGATTCTGCCGTTCGGCGAACCGATTTCGGAACTGCTGCGCGCGTGACCGGCATGGTGATGGAAGTCAAGTTTGGTGAGTGTCGGTAACTGTCTGAGGAATCGCCGTGACCTGTCTGATTTCTGATACGTGTTCCGGCCCTGCCATCCGCGCGATTCAAATGCTTGAGGAATCGCACGGATGGCAGGGCCGGGGCACCGATGAAGGCAGTGATACCTCGCACGGTCCAAACTGAGTCTTTCCGAGCGGTGGACGTAAGTCTTCCGGTTCTTGGAGTGAAGAGGCGGAGGACTTACGTCCACTGCTCGGAAATGTGTCACTGGTGACCGTGCGGGGTATAAGCCCGTGGAGACTCCAAGCTGTCGGCAGTGGTGCCCGAGGTTTGGTGTCGGACGTGGATGCCGTTTCTCCGATTGTGCATCACGGAGTTTGGAACCTGATGCCGCCTCACGACGAACACAATGCCCGCTTGATGGAACTGGTCCACCCGTCTCACTGGGTGAACCCCACTCCGACCGGGCGCTACAACTTGGTTGTGATCGGCGCGGGAACGGCGGGGCTGGTGACTGCGGCGGGAGCGGCGGGACTCGGCGCGAAGGTCGCGCTGATCGAACGCGATCTCATGGGAGGCGACTGCCTGAACGTTGGCTGTGTGCCGTCGAAGGCACTCATCAGCGCAGCCCGAGCGGCGGCGAGTGTGAGGAGAGCAAAGGAGTTTAGTTTCTCGAAAGCCCCCCTCACCCTCACCCTCTCCCCCGAAGACGGGGGCGAGGGGACAGGAAATGCAACGACGGAAGCTCGCTCCGTATTCGGCACACCGCATTCCGCACTCGACTTCCCGCGCATCATGGAACGCCTCCGCCGTCTCCGCGCGGACATCGCTCCCAACGATTCGGCCGCGCGGTTCAAGAGTCTTGGTGTCGATGTGTTTCTCGGCGAGGGACGCTTCACTGGGTCGGACACGATTGCAGTTGCAGGCCAGACGTTGCGTTTCAAGGCGGCGGTCATTGCGACGGGAGCGCGAGCCAGTCGTCCCGACACGCCGGGGTTGGCGGACGTGGGGTATCTTACCAACGAGACCGTCTTCGAGCTGACTTCGCTGCCGCCGCGCCTGGCCGTCATTGGAGGCGGCCCCATTGGTTGCGAACTGGCTCAAGCCTTCGCGCGACTCGGTTCGCAAGTGACTCTCATCGAGCGGTCACATCAACTCCTCGGTCACGAGGACGAAGATGGCGCGCGGCTCGTGAAGGAGTCCCTCGAACGAGACGGCGTGCGCGTGCTGTTCGATGCCACCGTCGAACGAGTCGCGAGTGAGATGACTGCTCCTGTCACCTCGCCCCGATCTTCGAGTGCGATATCTTCTCTTGTCCCCTCGTCCTCGTCTTCGGGGGAGAGGGCTAGCAGCCTGTTGAAAAACGTAGCTTGGACGCCTCGTCCGAGCGAAAACCAATTGGAAACGGACGGACGGGGCGTCCATCCTACGGTTTTTCAACAGGCTG
>JAYVOX010000375.1:0-5997 GCA_043757695.1 Schlesneria sp. | reverse complement strand
GCATCATTGAGACCGGCTGTTGCTGGCGTTCCTCGATGTCTTGAGTCGCGATGACCACGAGGTCCGTGGCGGTTTGCATCGAGAGGGTCGTGGCGTCTTCCGTCTTCACGATGCCGCTGACGACTCGACCGTCCTTCAGCGCGACGATGGTGACGCGATAGGCATGGCCCACGAGGGCACTCGGGTCCATCACGTTGATGAGGACGTAGTCGAGGTCCGTCCGTTGCGCGCCGGTCAGGTCGGGGCCGATCAGGCGACCTTCACCGAACAGCTTGTGGCACGAAATGCAGTTCTTGGTGAAGATCGCTCGCCCGCGCGAGGCACTCGACTTCGACGCATCGGCCGCAAGAATGTTGGCCTTCATCTCGGCGATCTGCTTGGCTCGTTCGGCGGACGAAGGCTTCGCGCCGAAGACCTTGTTGACGAGCTCCTTCAGCTTCGGCTCTTTGAAGCGTTGCAACTGGCGGATGTCGAATTCCGACAGCTCGCGCTGATTGATTTGACCGGCTTCAACGGCGCGGACCAGCGCGAGGGCCGTCTTCTCGCGAGCGGTCAAGGTACTAATGGCGTCGAGCTTTTCGGGATCGCTGAGCTTGGCATAGCGTCCGAGGATCGTGCCGCTCACTTCCACGCGATCAAACCCGGCGAGGCCACGTATCGCGGAGCCGCGCAGCGCGGCATCGTTCAACAAGGTCAACAACAAGTCGGCCACACCGGGCTGTCGCGTGGTGACAAGTGCTGCGAGGGCGCGTTCGCGCTGTGGGGCGTCGAGCTTGGTGTTCTTTACCGTTTGAGTGAAGTAGTTGAATGACTCCTCACTACCCTGAATTAGGGCGAGGCGGTGACTGAGTTCGCGCACGGTCGTATCGCCGCTCATGGCGAGTCGCGGGGCGACGCGGTTCCACCCCGCATCAGCCTTCAAATCCCGTCGGCCTTCGAGAGCGGTCAACATCCCAGCCACCACGTCGCGCTGCACCGCCACGTCATCGCGAGCCTCTTCCAGCCACCGCACCAGCGGCGCGAATCTCGGAGCCGCATCGGTGGCCAGTCGCCTCGCCATGAACTGCCGCAGCTTGGGAATTTTCGTCGCCAGCGCGAGCGGCAGCACGTCGTCATCGCCCTGCGCGACGAGTGGCTCGATCCCGTACCAAATCATCAGAACGAGGTTGTTGTCCGAAGCATCCTCGGCGTGCGAGACCAGTCCCCGCGCGATCTCCTTTCGATCCGCCAGCGGCAGCCGCTGCAAGCCACTCGCCAGTTGCAGCCGCACACACGGCGAGGGGTCTGACTTCGCGAGTTCCGCCAGCTTGGCCAGGATTTCTTTCGACGCGGTCTTGTCTTCGAGTTCGAGGCGGACGGCCCAGCCGCGAATCGTGTCATCGGTTGAGGAAAGCAACCGCTCCCGATCCTTCTCAGTGAGCAACCCCGTGCGGTGCGCGACCCAAACGGCATTGATGTCTGGCACAGTCGTTTCGGTTGCCTTCGGCAGGGAATCACGAATGAGGCTGGTAACGTCCTTCTCAAGTGCGCCCTTCGCTGCCGACTCTTGAAACAATCGCGGGAGCGATCGACTCAGGCCTTTGGAGGAATTGCGAGCAATCTTGGCTGCAGGATCAATTTTCTGAGCGGGATTGGAGTACTCCACCTTGTAAATCCGACCGTTCTCACGCTGGATGGTGGTGTCGTCGTAGTTGTGGCATTCGCCGGTGTCGGACCAGTCGGTGTAGTAGATGCTGCCGTCCGGGCCTTGCTTCACGCAGACGCCTCGGAACCACGGGTCTCCCGATTGAGCGAAGTCGGGGCGATGCTTGGCCACGTAGCCGGACGCACTTCGCTCCAACTTATCCACGTTCAGCCGTTGGCCGTGAACGTTGAGCGTGAAGAGGCAGTTGCGGTACTCGGCGGGGAACTGGTCGCCGAGATAGATCATCGCGCCCGAGTGAGCGTGGCCGCCGCCCGCCTCGCCGTGCTTGCCCGTCGCGTTGCGTGAGCCTTCCCACGTCCCGCCCGCCCAGTGAATATGATCGGCACAGGTCTCCATCCGCTCGAACGTGTACGGGTTGAAGTCGGCCCCGAACATCCGCTTGAAGCGAGCACCGGGGACGACGTGAAAAGCGTGCTCGATCACGCAGTTGGTCAGGAACGCTTCGCCTCGTTCATCGAACGCGACGCCCCACGGATTCGTTGTGCCATGCGCGACGACCTCGAACTCGTGACGCACCGGATGGAACCGCCAGATGCCGCAATTCATGGGGACTCGCTGGTCGTCCGGCGTGCCGGGCTTGCCAATGCGCGAGTTTGACAAGATGCCGTTGCAGCCGTACAGCCAACCATCCGGCCCCCACGTCAGACTGTTCGCGACGTTATGCACCGCCTTTAAGTCCCAGCCATCGAGCAGCACTTGCGGCGGACCATCGGGCACGTCATCGCCGTTGGCATCCGGAATAAAGATCAGGTTCGGAAGCTGCGTCACGAACACGCCGCCGAAGCCGTACTCCACGCTCGACAAGTTCACCCCCTTGTCGAGGAACACCGTCTTCTTGTCGAAGGTGCCATCGTTGTCGGTGTCCTCCAGAATCAGAATGCGATCCTTTCCCTCCTTCGCATCGGCGGGAAGCCACTTCGGATACGACCGGCATTCGACCACCCACAACCGCCCCCGATCATCAAATGTGATCGACATTGGCTGAGTGACATCCGGCTCACCGGCGAACAGCGTCGCCTTGAAGCCGGGCGGCAACTTGATGCTGGCCGCAGCCTCTTTGGGAGGGAGCGGGCCATCCGCAGCAAAGATTGTCGAGACGTTGAACAGACAGACCATCACCAACGATGCACAGCGCAGAATTCTCACGTGGATTTTCCTTGGGGACGGCTTCGATTCGACGGAGCTTTCGGATTGTCGCGAAGCGACTTGATGTACTTGGGGATCAACTCACTCTCGCTCACTCACTCTCGTTCCCAAGCTCCAGCTTGGGAACGACCACCACCAAGCTCCAGCTTGGCGAATTGCATTCGACGGCGACTCAACATCCGCGAAGCTGGAGCTTCAAAGCCGGGCGTTCCCAAGCTGGAGCTTGGGAACGAGAGCGAAGCCGGAGCTTGGGAATGAGAGAGCCGAAAACAGAACTCACGCCAGCTTCCCACGGAAATACTCCGCACCGGCGGCGAGGGCTTCGGACAGCTTGGTGATGTCTTTGCCTCCGGCTTCGGCGAGGTCGGAGCGGCCGCCGCCACCCCCTCCCGCGAGTTTGGCGGCGGCTTTCACGCAGTCTCCCGCGCTGAGTCCCTTGGACGTGAGGTCTTTACTCACGGCGGCGATCAGGGCCACTTTGTCGTCGGCGATCAGGCCGAGCAGGATCGCGGCGGAGGGAGCTTTCTCGCGGACGCGATCGACGAACTCTTTGAGCTGGTCGCGGGTGATGTCCTTCACTTCGGCGACGATCAGCCGCGCGCCGCCGATGGCTTCGGAGTTGGCGACCAGTTTGGCGGCGGACTCGGCGAGCGACTGGCCGGTGTGTTTGGCGAGTTCCCGCTTCGTGTCGCGCAGTTCGTCCAGCAGCGAGGTGATTTTGCGAGTCAGTTCGTCCGGCTGCGACTTCAGCAGCGCGGAGGCCTCCTTGACGAGCGTTTCCGTTTCGCGGATGCGAGCGATCGCCTTGGGGCCGGTGAAGCAGGTGATGCGGCGGATGCCGGCCGCGACCAGTTCGTCGCGGATGACTCGGCAGAGGCCGACTTGTCCGGTGTTGCTGAGGTGTGTGCCGCCGCACAGTTCGGTGCTGAAGTCGCCCATGCGAACGACTCGCACGTTGTCGGGATACTTCTCGCCGAACAGGGCCATCGCTCCCAGCGTGCGCGCCTCGGCAATCGGCATCAGTTTTGTTGAGACCGGCGCGCCGTCGGCGATCCGTGCGTTGATCTCATCCTCAATCTGGAGGAGTTCGTCGGGCGTGAGGCCCTTGGGATGCGCGAAGTCGAACCGCAGTTCGTCCTGCTGGACCTTCGACCCGCGTTGCGTCGCGTTCTCGCCGAGGTACGTCCTCAGCGCGTGATGCAGGATGTGCGTGGCCGAGTGGGCGCGACGAATCGCTTCGCGGCGCGAGACATCCGCAACCGCTTGCACCTTCGCTCCGACGGTCAGCTTGCCCGACTTGAGCGTTCCGAGATGGACGAGCAACTCGCCGTCACGTTGAGTGTCCTGAACCTCGAACTCGACACCGCTGCCATTGAGCTTGCCAACATCGCCGACCTGACCGCCTGCCTCACCGTAGAAGGGCGAGCGGTTGAGAACGGCCGCGACTTGGACACCCGTTTTGTCGAATGAGGTGGCAAGCTGACCATCGGCGATGATCCCGACAACCTCAGCGTCGGCACTGGTCGTTTCGTAGCCGAGGAACTGCGTTCCGCCCTTCGTTCGCAGCGTATCGAGCGGACCGGCCGACATGACGGAGTTCGCGAAGGCTCCGCGTCCGCTGGTCTCCTTGTGCTTCGCTTTGCATTCCTTGAACTGAGCCATGTCGACCGACAGGCCCTCGTTCGCGGCCAGTGATTCGGTCAGCTCGATCAGGAAGCCGTCGGTCTGATGGAGGTCAAAGGCCGCTTCGCCTGAGAGGACTTTCGTCCCCGACTTCTTCGCCTGCTCGACGAGCTTCTGAAATCGGACGATGCCCGTTTCGACGACGCGCAGGAATTGTTTCTCTTCCTCTTGAATGGCGTTCTGCACCGCTTCGACCGTCTGGCCGAACTCGGGATACGGCTGCTTCATCATCTGTGCGACAACGGGGACGAGTTGCGAGAGGAACGGCTCGCGCGTCCCCAACAGGAAGCCCTCCATCGACGCGCGGCGGAGCAGCAGGCGGACGATGTAGTTCTCTTTCTCGGGGCCGGGTCCGCAGCCTTCGTGCAGCGCGAACGAACAGGCTCGCACATGATCGGCGATGCGGCGGAGTGCCCTGCCCTGCGGAGCGGAGTACTCATACGTCACGCCGACGATCTCACCGGCCGCCTGACAGATCGGCTTCAGGATGTCGATCTCAAAGTTGCTGAGCACACCCTGCAGCGTGGAGGCACAGCGTTCGAGGCCCATCCCCGTATCGATGTTCTTCTTTGGCAGCGGCTGAAGATTGTTGGGCGGGTTGCCGACGCGATTGAACTGCGTGAAGACGAGGTTCCAAATCTCCACGGTCTTCGTCGAGCCGGGCGGCAGGTAATAGATCTCACTGCACGGTCCGCAGACGCCGTCCGGTCCCTGTGACGGAGCCGACGCTGGCCAGAAGTTTTCCCCCTCGTCCTCGCGCGAGATGCGGCTCGGGTCGAGACCGATCTCCTTGTTCCAGATTTGGAACGCCTCATCGTCATCGAGGTACACGGTGACGTTCAACCGCGATGCATCCAGCCCCAGCCACTTCTTCGTCGTGAGGAACTCCCACGCCCAATGAATGGCCTCCTTTTTGAAGTAGTCTCCAAACGAGAAGTTGCCCAGCATCTCGAAGAACGTGTGGTGATAGGCGGTGATGCCGACGTTGCCGATGTCGCCCGTCCGCAGACATTTTTGGCTGGTCGTCGCGCGTGTGAACTCAATCGGCCCGATGCCGAGGAACTGGTTCTTGAACTGGTTCATCCCGGCCGGCGTGAACAGCACCGTCGGATCATCCTTCGGTACCAGCACGTCGGTCGGCCGCCGCACACAGCCCTTGGACTCAAAGAACGCCAGATACTTCTCACGCAGTTCGTCTGTCTTCATGAATCGCAACGCCTTCCCTACCCGGCACGAGCCGGATCACCTTCAAAACATGGCAGTTAATCGAGCCTCCTGCAAAAGAAGCCCGACCAAAAACGAGTGGCGAGAAGATAGCAGAAGCCATAGAGACGGGCGACCGAACCCGCGCACGTGTCAGACCTGTTTAGAAATGTCACAGGGTCCGCCGCTTTAGAAATGTCACATTGCTTGGCTCCCGGGTTGTGGGTTCCGCTCCGCGTAGGTGAGCGCGAGCTCACCTA
>JAYVOX010000374.1:0-6006 GCA_043757695.1 Schlesneria sp. | reverse complement strand
TAGGTGTCTGTCCGGAAAGTCGAAGGCCATCCCTTCCGTAGGGTGGGCACTGCCCACCATCAACGACCGATTGTGGTGGGCAGTGCCCACCCTACGGGTATCCGGACAGACACCTAAGGGGCAGTTCGATAGACTCCCTTGCTGAAGCTGCGGGTTACTTTTCGACGGGCGAAGTCGTGTCGAGCCTGGAAGCGACACTGCCTCAGATGCTGAAGTCGGTCGTCCGGCCCAAGAGGCGGTCGATCAACTCTTGAGGAATGTCGATCGCGAGTGACGTGCCGCCGACATCCGTTGGGTTGATCCCGCAGTAGACCGACCACGGTCCCAGATGTCGCCAGCGACCCGCACGTTTTGGCTCGTTTGGCAGTACGGGTGTCGTGCAGCGATTGCAACCGATCGTCGTGAAGCCCTGATCATGCAGCGGGTTCACAATGACGTGGTGTTCGGCAAGGTATGCGTCCATTTCGTCGTTCGTGAAATTGGCGAGCGGGTTTACTCGGACACAGTTCATCGCCGGATCGACCGAGAGAATCGGGCAGCCTCCCCGCGCTCCCCCCTCGGCCCGACGCAGGCTGCCGATGAGACAATCGTACTGGCCGCGCGTCGCCAATAACGGCTCGGTTTTCCGCAGGTCGCAGCATTGCCGCTGACCTTCGGGAGTCAGATAGAGGACGCCCAATTCCTTGGTCTGATCTTCCATCGTGCGCTCGGGATGGAGCGTGATGATGTCGAGACCGTACTCGCGGGCGAGTCGATCCCGCGTATCGAGCGTCTCCTGAAAGTTCACGCCTGTATCGACGAAGACGACTTTCATGCCCAGCTTCAGCACGCTGACCATGTGACAGACGACGCTCCCCGCCATCTGCATCGCCGTCAGCGCGGCGACACGCTCGCCGAAGACAACCTTCGTCCAGCGGAGCAACTCGGCCGGTGAGCGATCTTCAAACGACTTGTTGAGTTCGATCAGATCGGCCTGCGTGAATCGAGCCATATCAGTCCATGCTTTCGAGGGGAATCGGAGTTCGGCCAGAATCTAGCAGATGGTTTGGAAACGGAGCAACGTCGTGGGGAGCAGAGTGAGATGAGGGGCGACAGGATGGCCGGGTTTGTCATTTGTCATTGGGGATTACGCTCATGGCGTGAAGTCGCTGGTCGCATCGACGGAGAGGCAAAAGCGGGCGATTAGTTCGGCGGCTTGATCGAGATCGTTGAGTGAGACCACTTCGACGGGACTGTGCATGTAACGGTTGGGAATGCAGACGAGTCCCGTTGCGACACCGCCTCGCGTCAGTTGCAGTTGAGCCGCGTCGTTACTGGCTGCCGTGGCGAGACCATTGATTTGAACCGGGATTTCGGCCGAGGCGGCTCGCTCCACCAGTCGCTCAAACACGACCGGGTTGACGTTGGGTCCGCGATAGAGGACCGGGCCTTTGCCGACCTTGATCCGTCCGTATTGAGTCTCATCAATCGTCGGGCAGTCGGTGGCATGAGTGACATCGACGACGATCCCGAGTTGCGGGTCGATCTGAAACGCGCTGGTCTGCACGCCGCGCAGACCGATCTCCTCTTGAACGGTCGAGACCGCGAACACGGCCGCTTGGGGGTTGCCACGCGCGATTCGTTCGGCCGCCGTCATCACGGTCCAAGCACCGACCTTGTTATCCATCCCCGGAGCCGACGCGAACCCGTTCCGCAACTCGCGAAAGCCGAGCGTCACCGTGATCGGATCGCCAATCGCAACCAACTCTCGCGCTTCGTTCCCATCCTGAGCGGCGATATCGACCCACAGGTTCTTGATCTCGGGGACGACTTTGCGATCCTCGGGCGATTGCAGATGAATCGGCTTCCGCGCGATGACTCCCGCCACCGGGCCATTCTTTGTCCAGACCTGCACGTTCTGACCGACGAGTACCTGCGGATCCCAACCGCCGATGGCGTGAACCCACAAGTAACCCTTGTCGTCGATGTGCTTGACGAGCAACCCGATCTGATCGCAATGCCCCGCCAGCATGATGCGCGGGAAGCCGCTCGGGTTGATCGCCGCCACCACGTTACCGTGCCAATCGGTCTTCACATCGTCGGTGAAACTCTTCGCAAACCGACGCACAACATCCTGCACGGGGCGCTCGTAACCGGAGGGGCTCGGGGCGTGCAGCAAGTCTTTGAGAAACTGAAGGGCGTCGTCTTGCATGAAGTGTGTCCTCGTTGAGCGGAGTTGCCGAGACGGTCTTACCCAGACTGCCTCGTCGGTTGGTGTCTCGTTTTTGGTCTGAAAAAATGTCTGACAATCTGGTCAATTCTCGAACTTTTGCTTTGACGGCTTGCTCACGCCGTAGTTACTTTGTGGCCGCGACGGAGGACAGGAGTTGACGAACCCACTGCTCACGCGGTGGCGAAATCCAGTTCTGAAGACCGCTCGCGGCGAGTGTAACAGGGACGTTCAGAGCGGTGCAGGGAAACCAGCCACAACAGACAGCTCCATTTCCAGTTGATCTTTCCGCGACAAATCTGTCACGTCTCGACTTGCTCACAGTTGCCATTCCAACCCGTGTTTCAAGTTCGGAGTCGATCTCGAACCGAACTGATTGTCAGTCTCGCTGCCAAGGAGAAGGCTTAGCCCTCTCGTGCGAGGTCGTTCCATTTCAAGGAGGATTCTCATGAGTGCCACATTGTTTGCCCCCGACTCCCCTATCTTGGTGGAGCAAGTTGAACAGGCGATCCTGTCTCGCACGGGCGGTCGCGTGCGCGGACTGCGGATTCATTACGTGGATGGCTGCGTCATCATCTCGGGTCGCACCTCGACCTACTACAACAAGCAGCTCGTCACCCACGCCGCGATGGAAGTCGCCGACGATGCCCTCGTGATGAACGAGGTCGAAGTCTGCTGACGGTGCGCGCTGCCGAAATAAATTCACCCGTAGGATGGGCACTCTTGCCCGTCCTGGTTTCTGTCTTTGAGCCGGACGCGCACCTGTCTTTGAGCCGGACGGGCAAGAGTGCCCATCCTCCATTGAGGTCAGGCGACTCCTGCTAATCGCCGAACGGCACGCACCCTACGATCTCTCGTTCGGCGGCGGCTCGTCGCGTGATGGGCTCGCGCTCTTGGAGCCGAAGCGCGGCTCTTCGCCCTTCAGCAGTCGGCGGACGTTGGCTCGATGTTGGAAGACGATCAACAGCGGGACGGCAATCGCAAACAGGCCCAGGCTCCACGAGTCGGCGGCGAACGGCGAGGGCTTCAGGGTGGCGAGTTGATAGACCGCGAAGGCGACGGCGGCCAGCATCGAACTGAGCGACACAATGCGTCCCACCACGAAGCTGCCAATAAAAGTGGCCACCGCTGCGAGCGTCCCGAACGGACTGAGCATCGAGACCACGCCGAGCGAAGTCGCGACTCCCTTGCCGCCTCGAAAACCGAGCCAGCAGGAAAACATGTGGCCGACGATGGTCGAGACACCCGCCAACACCACGAAGTGCGGCAGCGCGGGGTCGGCTTTGTCGAACAGCAACTGCGGGAGCAGCCAGACGGGAAGCAGGCCCTTCAGCGCGTCCAATCCCAAGCAGATCAAGCCCCATTTTTTGCCGAGGACTCGCCCGGCATTCGTGGCTCCAATGTTGCCGCTGCCATGCTGACGCAGATCGACCCCTTTGACAGACCAGCCGATCAGCAGTCCAAACGGAATCGAACCAGCAAGGTAACTGGCCAACACCAACACGAGGGGCATCATCGGCATGACTCGTCGTTTCCTGCGAAGGTCTCGGAAATAGAGAGAATCAGAACAACCGGGCTTGGGGAGAATGTCCGCGTTGGACTGCCCTGCGAAGCCAGCACAATGCCAAGAGATTGGCCCCTTTCCACCAGAGCAACCACGACGTGAGTCGCCACGCTTCAATCAGGTCTGACACGCCGAACAGCACGAACGCCAAAGTGTAAGCCAGTTCCAAGCTCGCCCGGCGGTGACGCCACCAGCGGCACAGCACCAAGCCCGCAAATACGAACCACGCGGCGGCCTCCACGAAATTGAAGCCGCGACAGGCGATGTCGGTCCACAGGTACGGTTCGGTCTCCGGTCGAGACCACGACCACCACGTCTCGAACCACAGGATGCGAACGACCTCGCTCATCGTGCGGTCCTGTTGTGAGACGACGGCAAAAAGCATGAACCCAACCTCGGTCTTCGTGCGAACGACTCACCTCGCGCGAAGACCTTTTATCCGTTCGATCCATGCCTCCACGCGGACCAGAGCCGCCCACGGCGGTTAGACATCGCAGAGTTGAACTGCTTGGCGGAGACCAGCTTGGGCGTCGCGTGTGGGGATGAATTCGTGGCCGACGAAGCCCTTGTAGCCCATCTCGACGATCTTGCGCATGATCGGCGGATAGTTGATCTCTTGCTTGTCATCTAGCTCCGCGCGACCGGGATTGCCCGCCGTGTGGATGTGACCGATCACGTCTTTGCACTCTTCGAGGCGGCGGATCACGTCGCCGTTCATGATCTGCACGTGATAGATGTCGAACAGCACTTTCACACGCGGCGAACCGACACGACGCACGATGTTCGCCACGTAGTCGATGTCGTCTCCCTGATAGCCGGGATGCCCCTTCATCGGGTGCGAACCATCGCGCGTGTTGAGGTGTTCGAGGCAGATCGTGACTCCCTTTTTCTCGGCGTGCGCGGCCAGCTTCTTCAGACCGGCGACGCAGTTGTCGGCCCCTTCTGCCAGCGAAATTTCACCGCTGGTCGGGTCTTCCGCGTTCTTCCACTTGTAACCGGTGAAGGCGATGACGTTGGGGACTCCAGCCGCCGCGCAGTCGTCGATCATCTTCGTTGTCGTGGCAATCACTTCGGTCTGATAGGCCGGGTTGTTCAGCCCCTTCATGAACGGCGAGCCGGGCATTCCGTTCGGAGCGATCGCGCATGTCAGGCCGTGCTTCTTGAGCGTGTCCCACGTTTCCGGCCCGCAGATTTCGACCGACTTGCACCCGAGGCTCTTCGCAATCGAACAGGTCTTATCGATGTCCCACTTCTCTTCACAGACATTGAAGCACCAGAAGACGACCGAGTGATTGATGTTCCCTTTCATGGCAACTTTCTGATCGGCAGCACCGACCGTTTGAGGAGTGAACGAAGACAGTGAAGCGACCGCACCGGCGGCCACCGTGGCTTGAAGCAGTTCACGACGAGAGAGACTTTCATTCGACATGAGACAACCTCACAAAAGGAATCGAAGGCAAACGCGGGGCGGAGTAGAGTCGGTCACGGGAACGAAATCAATCGCCATGCTTCTGACGCAATCGAGGCGACAGTCGCAGCATCAGTTGCACTCGCTCGAACTCGTCGAGCCAGTCTTGCGTGACATCGGCCAGCAGCGACTGTCCCGGTGCGACCAAGCCCGTTGGGCAAGCGGCTCCTTCGATCGAGGTCGCCATGTCGCGGTATTTCGCCAAGGTCCGATCCCCATAGCGACCGCAGGGCGCTCCCTCTTCTGACAGGAACAGCACCGACGGGACGCGCCGCCCACCGCAGATCGACAGCGCATCGGCCAAGTCGTCGTGATCGTCTCGATCGAAGTAGCGGACTTGAATTCGAGCCGACTGCCGCGCGAAGTGGTCGAGGATCGGGCACTGCTGAATGCAGTCGCCACACCACGCTCCCGACACGACCATGATGAGCATGTCGCGCTGGAAGTTTTCGAGCAGCGTTTGCTGAGCGGCCGTCAACCGAACCAGCGCGTGCAGGTCATCCCACCGCCGCCGTTGTTCCGGAGTGGCATATCGTTCGAGAAACTCGCCATAGGCCAACCCGGCTGGCCACTTCTGCATGAAGTCCATGAGCCATTGTTCCTTGGTTTGAAAGTGTGTGTGTGATGGGAAGCGGATCAATATCAGGTCTGATCGTTCGTTCGTTCGTTTAACCGCGTGGGCAACGCCCCGCGCGTCAAGTGACCTTAGACCAGCACATCAATCACTGTCGGGCGTGGGTGAGCCGGGTGCCGTAAGGACCCGGA
>JAYVOX010000373.1:0-6012 GCA_043757695.1 Schlesneria sp. | reverse complement strand
CCGATGATCGAGAACTTCTGCGTCGCCCGACGGCTGGTCGAAGCGGGGGCGAGGTTCGTCTCGATGAATTACAGTCGCTGGGACTGGCACGGTTCCGATGGCATGAACTACCCCAAGTGTCGCGAAGAATGCCCGCTGCTCGATCAGGGGCTGTCGGCGCTCGTGACCGATCTGCACGAGCGCGGTCTCGAACGCGACGTGTCGATCGTGGTGTGGGGCGAGTTCGGCCGAACGCCCAAGATCAACGGCAGCAACAGTCGCGACCACTGGCCACAAGCGAACACGGCCGTGCTCGCGGGCGGCGGCATGCGAACAGGTCAGGTGGTTGGCTCAACCAACCGAAACGGCGAGCACCCGCAGTTGCGACCCGTCAAGTTTCAAGAAGTCTTCGCCACGCTCTACAAGTGCGCCGGCATCGACGCGCAGAACACTCGCGTGTTCGACCAATCTGGTGTGCCGCAGTACCTTGTCGATCCCGGCCATGAGCCACTGCACGAAGTGGTGTAGTGTTCGCCCTCAGTGATTTGATCCGATTGAGACCAACTCTCCCCGCAAAGCCGTGGCGAGGGGACAAGTGTCGCCCCCGGCTTGGTTTTGATTCGTGGTTCAAACTCTTCGCTTGGGTTGCAGGTCTCCCGCGCTCGGGTTGTTTGCTCATTCATCGAGTTACTGTGAATCCCCGTTTTCGATCGGCTGCGGGATGCTGCTTTGCGTGACTCAGATTGTCTGATAATCTCGTCGCCGCTAACGATTCAATCATGGTGAGCCTCTTAGACCAGCACTCTCAGCGAGAACCTGCCATGCGGCGCACGTTGAAACGGATTTGGATTCGCGATGTCGTAGTGATGGTTTGGTTGATGGCGGGGATGTCTTCCTCGCTATTTGCTGCCGAACCCAAAGCCGATCACTTCGCCGGATTGGCCGACGAGTTTGTTGGGAACACTCGGCCGCTGATGAAGCAGTTCTGCTTGGAGTGCCATTCGACTGCCAAGGCCGAGGGCGAACTGGACCTTGAACGTTTCGTGAAGCTCGATGACGTGCGACGCGGGACGAAGGCGTGGCTGAAGGTCGTCGAGATGCTCGACAACGGTGAGATGCCGCCGAAGGATGCGAAGCAAATTTCGGTTGAGCAGCGGAAGCAACTGCGCAGTTGGGTCGAGCGGTATCTCCATGCGGAGGCTCTCGCGAACGCGGGCGATCCGGGACCGGTGGTGTTGCGGCGGTTGGGCAATGCCGAGTTCACCTTCACGGTGCGCGATCTGACGGGCGTTCAATCGCTCAGTCCGGCGCGGGAGTTTCCGGTCGATGGGGCGGCGGGCGAGGGATTCACCAACACCGGTGGTGCGTTGGTGATGTCTCCGTCACTGGTCACGAAGTATCTCGACGCGGCGAAGGAGGTCGCGGGCCATGCGGTCTTGCTGCCGGATGGTTTTCGGTTTTCCAAGGACGACACGCCGAGCGATTGGACGAATCAGACACTCACCGACATTCGCGACTTCTATCGCCAGTTCACCGATCCGCGCGGTGGCGACAAGGTCAACCTGCAAGGAATCGTCTTCGACACCAATCAAGGCGGTCGGTTGCCGGTCGAGAAGTATCTGCTTGCCACGTTGGAGGAGCGCGAGTCGCTGACGAAGGGGAGCAAGTCAATTGAGGCTGTTGCGAACGAGCGCGGGCTGAATGCGAAGTACCTCGGTGGGTTGTGGCAGGAGTTGTCGGTGGGAGCCGATGGCCAGAAGGCGTCGCGCGAAGGACACCTCCCCCCCGGCTCCTCTCCCCGCAAGGCCGGGGCGAGGGGAGAAGGACTGTTGATGGACGGGTTGCGGGCGCGGTGGCGAGCGGCCAAGCCGGGTGATGCGGCGGCACTCACGCAGGAGATTGCGCAGTGGCAGCAGGCGTTGTGGCGGTTCACGAGCGTCGGGCACATCGGCAAGCTCAACGGGCCGAAGGCGTGGATCGAGCCGGTCAGTCCGCTTACCGCGCGGCAGGAACTCAAACTGAAGATGCCCGCGTCGGCCGATGGGAAAGAGGTCGTTCTCTATCTGACGGCCGGTGATGCGGGGGATGGTCGCGAACATGACTTCGTGGTTTGGGAGCGTCCGCGTCTGGTCGCTGCCGGTCGGCCCGACCTGTTGCTGCGCGACGTGCGGGCGATCACACAGGAACTCGTCGCGCGGCGCGAACGGATTTTTGCGAGTACTGCAAAGTGTCTCGGTGCGGCGGCGGAGGCGAGTGCGACGACGGGGCCGGTCGATGCGGCAATACTCGCACAGAAGCATGGTGTTGAGGTGGAGGCGCTCGCTGCGTGGCTCGATTATCTCGGCATCGGTGCGGGGGGGCCGGTGAAGTTGGGGACGCCAATCTCGCGGAAGCAGGAGAGCGGCGCGGGGTATGACTTCATCAAAGGCTGGGTCGGCGACGATGCCCTCAGCGTGGTCGCGAACTCGTCCGATCAGCATGTGCGCATTCCCGGCAACATGAAGCCGCACGGCATCGCCGTGCATCCGACTCCAACACTCTCAGTCGCGGTCGCATGGCGCAGTCCGGCGGCGGCGACGCTCTCCATCAGCGGAAGCGTGCAGCATGCTCATCCCGAATGCGGCAACGGCGTCGCGTGGTCTGTCGAACTGCGGCGCGGCAACACGCGGCAGAAGTTGGCGGCGGGGATCGCTCACGGCGCAACGATGAACGCGATCGGGCCGCTGGAGAAGATCGCAGTGCAGGCGGGAGACGCGGTGTCGCTCGTCATCAATCCGCGCGACGGCAATCACTCGTGCGACCTGACGGCGATTGATCTGAAGCTGAACGACGGGACGCGCGAGTGGGACATGGCGCGCGATCTGTCGCCCGACATCCTCGCCGGGAATCCGCACAAAGACTCACACGGCAACGCGGATGTGTGGCACTTCTACTCGGAACCGGCCACCGGTTTGACAGGGCATGTGATCCCGGCGGGGACGCTCCTCGCCAAGTGGCAGGCAGCGGCGACGGCGAACGAGAAGAGTGAGTTGGCCACCCAAGTTCAGAAGCTATTGCAAGGCGGAGTGGCCGCTCTGCCCAAGGACTCTCCGGACGTTCAGCTTCATCAGCAACTGACATCGCTCGGCGGGCCGCTGTTTGCTCCCGGCAGTTTGACGGTGCGAGGCGACAAACCGGGAACGCCTGACTCGAAAACGCCATCGCCCAAAGAGACGGACTCCGCAAGTTCGTTGATCGGGCTTGATCCTGCGTTGTTCGGCAAGCATCCCAACGGCAGCGGCATCGAACCGGCGAGTCTGTGCGTGCAGGCTCCGTCGGTGATCGAAGTCCGTTTCCTGGCGGACCTCGTTGCGGGGACGGAGTTCGTCGTGTCGGGGCTGTTGCACGCCGAGACCGGCAAAGAGGGAAGCGTGCAGTTGCAGTTGCTAACCACGAAGCCCGAATCGGCCTCCGGCCTGCAACCGACGGCGACAGTCGAGACAAACGCGAACGGTCCGTGGACCTCGAACAATCGCGGCGTCTCGCATTCAACTCCGATCGTCGTCAGGGAGGGGAGCGAATCGCGGAAACGGATTGAAGCGTCGTTCGAGGAATTCCGAAGCTGGTTCCCGGCCGCGCTGTGTTACACGAAGATCGTGCCGGTCGATGAGGTCGTCACGCTGACGCTGTTCTACCGCGAGGACGATCACCTGCAACGACTGATGCTGGACGACTCGCAGCAGGCGAAGCTCGATCGGCTATGGAGCGAACTGCACTTCGTCAGCCACGATGCGCTGACGCTCGTCGATGCCTATTTGCAACTGATGGAGTACGCGACCCAAGACGCCGACCCGAAAGTCTTCGAGCCGATGCGCAAGCCGATCAACGATCGCGCAGCCGCGTTTCGCAAGGAACTTCTCAACGCGGAGCCGAAGCACATCGAGGCTCTCGTCCAATTCGCCGCGCAAGCCTATCGTCGTCCGCTGACAGAGGCCGAAGCCACCGAACTGCGCGACTTGTATCGCAAGCTCCGGGAACAAGAGCTGCCTCACGACGAGGCGTTCCGGTTCACGCTCGCGCGAGTCTTCATCGCGCCGGCGTTTTTGTATCGGCTCGAAAAAGCACCCGTCGGAACTGCTGCGGCAGCAGTCTCCGATTCGGAACTCGCGAGCCGACTGAGTTACTTCCTTTGGTCGTCTCAACCCGACAACGATCTGCGTTCGCTCGCCGCAACCGGTCGCTTGCATGAGCCGGACATCCTCAAAGTTCAGGCGAAACGGATGCTGGCCGACGCCCGCACACGCCGGCTGGCCACCGAGTTTGCCTGCCAGTGGCTCCACATCTACGACTTCGATGCGCACGACGAGAAAAGCGAAAAGCACTTCCCCGAGTTCGCCGAGTTGCGAGGCGACATGTACGAGGAGTCAATTCTCTTCTTCACCGATCTCTTCCAGAAGGACGGCTCAATACTCGGCATTCTGGATTCCGATCACACGTTTTTGAATGAGAAGCTCGCCAAGCACTATGGCATCGCGGGCGTGACCGGCACGGAATGGCGGCGGGTCGATGGCGTGAAGCAGGCTTCGCGCGGTGGCATTCTGTCGCTGGGTACGACGCTGGCCAAGCAGTCGGGAGCCTCGCGCACGAGTCCCATCCTGCGCGGCAACTGGCTGAGCGAAGTTGTACTCGGTGAGAAGCTGCCGAAGCCGCCGAAGAACGTGCCTCAGCTTCCCGAGACCGTTCCGGCCGGCTTGACCGAGCGGCAACTCATTGAACGACACAGCAGCGACGAGGCGTGCATCAAGTGTCACGCCCGGATCGATCCGTTCGGCTTCGCCCTCGAAAGTTTCGACGCCATCGGCCGCTTCCGCCAACAGGACGCGGCGGGCCTCGCGATCGGCACCAAGACGACGCTGCCCGATGGGACAAAAGTGGATGGTCTGGTTGGCTTGCGCGACTATCTTGTGAAGTCTCGCCGCGACGCATTCCTGCGTCAGTTCTGTCGCAAGCTGCTGGGCTACTCGCTCGGCCGAGGAATCCAACTCTCCGATGAACCGCTGCTGACGGAGATGCAACAACAACTCGCCAAGCACGACTATCGTTTCTCCGTCGCAATTGAAACAATCATTGCCAGCCGGCAGTTCCGAGAGATTCGCGGTGGTCAGTATCCGTCCGATGAGTGAGATCAAAGAAAGTGAGACGGAAGCACGATGATCGCGACGCAATTCAATCCGCTGAGTTGGGCGCATACCTACGCCCAGCGCCACTTACAGACTGACCCCGGCATCTGCGGAGTCTACTACCTGCCGGATGGAGCCTCCGAGCGAGAAATTCGTCTGATTGAAGTGAATGAACTCGCGGCCCTCAGAGACGTGGCGGAGTTGGAGCCACTGGAGTATGGCGTCGATGAGGGGAGCGATGCGCACACCGTCAAGATCGTGGACGTTAGTCCGGATCAATGGGAGAGGATTGAACAGCGCAAGCTCTCGCTGCCGAATGGCTGGTCATTACATGACATGAAGTCGTTCAATCGGAGATAGCATGAATTCCTATCAACGGCTTTGGTTTGAGCAAACGCTGTCTGACCATTCGGTCCTGATCCTTTTGCGGAAACAGGACGCCGCACCATGCCACCAACTCCATTACCTTCAAATGGTGACGGAAAAACTCGGCAAAGCGTATTTTTGGAGGACTGGCAGCCCGCCGCCGGTGAGCCATGTTTCGTTCGTTCGTTTTCTACAACTCCTGGATGATCGGCCTCGCGTTGAGGTCGATCGAATCGCGAAACTGTTTGGGTTTTCCAAAGCAATCCTCCTTGAGGCATGGATTCAAAATGTGTCACCGCTAGCACACTCCCTCGAACGGTTGGCACCTGCTTTGGCAGGGATCAACGGCCCCAATCCCGAGTACCCGTGGCCGCAAAACGCCCCGACTCACGCACCCGCGTCTTTCAATTTTGCTGACTCTACCGGATTGCAGGTGTGATGTTTTCAAGTGTTTCGAGCCGTCATTATTGCCCCAACGGGCAACGCCATTAACCATTTTCTCAAAGCA
>JAYVOX010000372.1:0-1658 GCA_043757695.1 Schlesneria sp. | reverse complement strand
ACGCTCGCCAGAGCGTGGGGCAACCACGTTTGACCGACCACGTTCTGGCGAACGTAGCTACAACGTCAACCCGAATTCTTAGTCGTGACACAGCACTAGTGGTCCGCCCACTTGAATTTGACACGTTTCGCCGCAGCGCCAACGGCGTGGGAGCAGGCGTGAGTCCAGCGTTGATCGGCGCACACGCCGAGGGCGTTGCGGCTAAGGATTCGCACATCAATCAGTGACAGTGGTAGCCGAACTCGTGAGAGTTCGGACTGAAGTCTCACGACTTCAGCGACGCCATTGATTCCTGCGCGAGCCCTCAACGTCCAGCCCGACAATCCAAAGTTGGCAGATCAAGAGCGGAGGCAAATGCTGACCGTGTCCTGCGGTTTGTCTGCATCCGCACATGGACTCCCTCGGGCCCCGCGGGGCTTCGACACCGGACGACAAGCCCCCTTGTTCGGATGAGTTGCACGCCAATCAAGCCAATGGCTTTCTTGAGCGCCTGTTACCTCGAACCGAAGTAGAAGAGCGTCAGGCCGAGTGAAATTCGTTCGACCAGCGGGTGCAGCAATGCGCCCGCGTCGAGAAGTTCGACGATGGCGATGGTCAGCATCGCGGTCAACACAATCAGGGCTTTGATGTCGCCCCAAGTTCCCGATGTGGGCTGACTGCGGCGGCGGTTGAACCAGTTCGCGATGCCTCCCGCGATCGCTCCCAGCAGGTAGGCGAAGACCATGCTCAGCAGCGCGATCGTTTTCGGCTCGAACAGTCGCTCTTCGCGATACAGATGCGCACCCAAGCCGACGAACGCGGCGATGATGAGGAACCGGATGGTGTTCTTGGGCAAGTAGAGCGGATGTCGCTCGCGGTCGATCGTTCCGTCTTCTTCCAACCGCTGCATGATCTCGGGTGATAACGACACAAACCGGCGCGCCGTGAAGTAGTGCGCGAGTGCAATCAGCAAGGTCTCGATCCAGATCGAATCGGGCGGGCGATGGAAGACCATCTTCGTCACGACGACCGCGACAACGATCAACGTCAACAGCGCGCGAACGCTGCCGGTGGGGAGGCCCAGTGGCGGCCAAGTCTTGGGCGAGCCAGCAAATTCGTTGTCCATGAGGAACCTCGTGTGTGTGAGAAATGAGGGGGGCACTGATGCGTGATCGAATGGTTTGAGTGGGAGACCACTACGGCCGGAAGCCCGCTTCGGATCAGGCATTTGATGAAGAGATCACTCACGCTGAAGCGAGTTCATGTTGGCAGACGCTCTGTATCGCGGTGCTATCCACAGAGCAATAGGGCAACCCTGAGCGAGCCAATCGTGTTCGTGACTCGGTGTGGTTCCCGCGCGCGAGTTCTCTGAGCTGGCCGGAGCGGCGACGATGCGCAGGAGAGAGAGTTCTGTCAGGCGCGGGGCTTCTAAGGCGAGCGGCAAGAAAAGATTGACCCGTAGGATGGACGCCTCGTCCGTCCGAGTCGCCGCTGGTTGTGACGGACGGACGAGGCGTCCATCCTACGACTGGGTATGCCAACACCTGCCGCTCGCCTAATCGCGATTGACCAGAATTGGTTGATGGGCTACATCCCCGCCTCCCCCGATTTCCACAAGTCTTTCTCGACTCATTTGGGCTGAGGCTCGCAGGTGCGCTGGCGTTTTGTCGCCGACGGAT
>JAYVOX010000371.1:0-6047 GCA_043757695.1 Schlesneria sp. | reverse complement strand
TCCGCCGACGAGATGTCTCGTCGGCGGAGCGACAAGACTACAGTAAAGATGGCATCAATCTCCGCCGAATGAGGTATGTACCTCACGCGACCAGAAGTGAGACATCTTTGGAAGTGAGACATCTTTGAAGGTCTGGAAATTGAGGGTCATGAGCGAGTCGATGGCGGACGGGTGAGCGGCGAAGGGTTGTTCGTTATCCGTTTCAATCGCGGTTCGGAAGCTGGCGAAGTCGGGGGTGGTCGCGGCCGTAGAGGGTTCGGCGTTTGAGGAACTTCCGCAGGCATTCGATGCGGTTGAGGTTGGGCGAGTAACCGGGACGCGCGATTGTTTCGGACGAAGTCGCGGGATCGCAGTTGGCTTATGCGGTGAGGCATGTTAAGACTCCAACTCAGCTTGGTGTTCTATTTCTGTTGGCTCGCTTCAATTCAAGGAGTTGCTCATGGTTCGTTTGTTCACGTTGGCGTCGGCTTTGTTTCTCACGACCAGTTTGGCGTTGGCCGCAGAACCGGCTGCGAAGCCCGCGGCCAAACCAGACGCCGTCGCGAAGAAGGTCGATATCGGGATGCAAGCTCCCGACTTCAAGTTCAAGGACGCCTCGGGCAAGGAAATCAGTCTGGCCGAACTGACCGCCAAGGGGCCGGTTCTCGTGCGACTGACCTGCGGTTGTTCCGGCTGCGATAAGGAACTCGCCTACTTCCAGGCGATGCACGAGGGCTACAAAGACCTGGGCCTGACCTCCGTGGCGATCTTCCGCGAACCGGACGCGAAAGTGGCCGCCTATGTCAAAGAGAAGAAGCTCAACATGCTCTACTCGGTCGATACCAAAGGAGACGCTTGGAACACCTTCGAGACGAAGACCATGCCGACCAATTTCCTGATTGCCAAGGGGGGCGAGATCATCTCGGTTGCCGCCGGTTGCGATCCGAGCGGCCTGGTGGCGAAGAAGCTTTCCGAGAAAGTGGCGAAGAGTGTCAACTCAGCGGCAGTCGATGTGCAGAAGAAAGTGGCCGACGACAACGCCAAGAAGTGATGACGCGAACTTCGTGACGACGCACTGCGAAATGGCTGAGACAGGCCACACAACGTCCAATCGTCGTGACGAACTTGAACTTTAACCCAACAACAGCCCGCTCAGCCTGAGCGGGCTGTTGTTTTTATACTTCGCACGGTCATGAGTGAGACATTTTCGAGCGGTGGACTCACGTCCGCCGCACGCATCGAAGACCTGCTGAGGCTGGCCAACGCGCTGCGCGAAGTCGTCGTCCTGAAACATCTCCGCATGGTCTTTTTGTACACGGAATTCTCGTCCCCAGAATGCTTCAAGTCATCAAGGAGGGTCGTCGTGCCCTCCCGTGAGTTCGCGAAGTCGTAATGCAACGCGACCATCTTTTCAGGAGCGGCTGTCGTGCGAACGAGTTTTGTTGGCGTACTCACAGCACTCGTTACTTGGATTGGAGAACTGACAACGGGGAGCGAGGCCTTTTCAGTGGGCGTGTTCGTGGGGCCCGAGGTTGAGTTCGTGGCGAATTGATTCGGCGCGACGTGATTCACGATCGCTGTGCCGTTGGCAGCGGCCTGTTTACTCGGGCCACTCAGGTACATCCAACTCGCGCCGACAACGAACAACAGCCCTGCCGCTGCGCCGACATACGGGCGGTTTTCGGGGCGAGTCAGCGCGTCTTGCCATTGAGCAGCGGGAATGAACTCGGACGAGCGCGGTTTGCCGTTGGACCGACGTGGGGCGGGAGCAGCCGCGTTGATCTCACTGTTCGATCTCACGGAACACACCTCCCACAGCGGCGGTCCTTGAGTGTAGACCCGGATGTCACCGCGAGAGGCGGGCCTGTCAGACCGTGTTCCAACCCCATTCACGGAATTATCGCCACACCGCGACAGACTCCTCACGAACGGAACGACGGCAGTGTGTCAGCAAACCCAGCGAAGTGATGCTGAGCCGGAATGGTGCGATTGCTCCGCCACGTGGCGAAACGGCAACGCAAGGAAGGCGCGGTGATGGAACGCGTTCCGCGTCGTGGGGGGCGATCCCGTGGGCGAGCGGCAGGAAACTTCTATCCCACGGTACGTTTTCAAAATCTGATGAACGAGGTGAGCCGGGTGCCGTGAGGCCCCGGGTTCTTCGCTGAAAAGTCCGGGGCCTCACGGCACCCGGCTCAACAAATTCCGAAAGTGATTGATGCGCCGACCCTCATCCTCAGCACTCACTTCGCGGCCGCTGTGAGCCACTCGGTGAACTCGTTGCGCCCCCCCAGTTCTTTGGCCAACGTCGGTTCGGCGAAGACGCGGACACGCTTCACGTAGTCGTCGAACTGCGTCTTCGCGAGTGCGGCCACGACGGGTGAGACACTGCTGAGCGGTCGATAGACCCGTTCCTTCGGCTGATAGACATCGACCTTGAACTCGACCTCCTTGTGGATCGGCGGTGCGTCGATCAGCAGGTCGGTCGAGGCGAGCGTTCGGCCGAGAGACTGCTCGGCCCGCGCGAGGACACGGTTCCCGACTTCGATCAACTCGGCATACGGACGACCGGCCAGTGAGCGATAGAGATCGGGCGTTTGATAGAGGCTGAACTCGACGACGCGCTTGTGCAGCTTCCGCTTCGCCCCGAAGACACCGTCGAGCAGCGAGGCGACCGGCGTGTCGATCGCCACTTGCCGCAAGGCCGCGATCACTTCGTACTCGCTCTGTTGGAAGAGCGTCCGCAAATCGAGCCGCTGGTACAACTCGAAGAAACTGCGGGCGAACATGCTCGTCGCCGAACGGACGGCGTGATGCCAATAAACTTCGCTGAACATCACGTACCGCGCGAAGACCATCAGCTCGGCTGCGGTCTTTCCCTTCGAGGAGATCGCCAAACCATCGCCTGCTTCGTTGACGAGCAGCGATTGAATCAGCCGATTGCGGTCGAAGTTCCGTCCGTAGGGGACGCCCGCGTGCAGGCTGTCTCGTTCGAGGTAGTCCATCTTGTCGATGTCGATCGGCCCCGACAGGATCGACCGCATCAGTCGCAGCGGGACCGAGTCGGTTCGCGCGACGAGCACATCCAACACTTCCGCCGGTTCGATGTTCCAGTCGTCGCGCAGCACTTGGCCCAACTCGCGCGAGGGCGAAAGAAACTCATCCGCAAAGGCTTCGTGAGGCGGCAGGTCGGGTAGCCCCATGTCTTCGATCGGGTGACAGAACGGCCAGTGCCCTAGGTCATGCAGCAGCGCCGCGACCATTAACACTTCGGCCCGATGGACATCGACCGCCGCCGCGAACCGCGCGTCTTTGCCGAGCTGCCACAGATATCGCAGCGCGTTGTGAAAGACTCCCAAGGCGTGCTCGAACCGCGTGTGAGTCGCTCCCGGATAGATGCGTCCCGCGAGACCGAGCTGTGTGATGTGCCGCAACCGCTGAAACTCGGCCGTATCGACGAGCGAACGGACTCGCGCCGTGAACGGCACGTCCTGCCCCGTCGGGATCCGCACGATCGGCCCTCCCGCCTGATGGTCTGAAAGCTCGGGGATCGAACTGTAAGGGTGAGTCATGTCTCTGCGCTCTTCCGTGTTTTGGACTCTGCTTCAGTTGATCTGCTTTCGAGGTGCGTGGGCTTGGACAGACACACCTTGGACCGCGCCGAATCGCGATTGTTGTCCTCGCACGGGGATCGACAACAGTCACGGAATCTAGCGGTTGAAATGCGCATGGCACAGGCTGACGACAGCAGCGAGATGGCCGGAAGGTCACGGAAAAGTGGAGGCCGAGTTATTTGTTGTCGCGCTGTGTTGGCTCGTCGATGACTTGAGACGAGAGATTGGAAATGCAGGCGACGGGCTTGGCAGTAGGCTTCCATTGGGATGCGTCGGCCACGGATAGCTTGCCCAGTCGCAGCAATCTGTTCGCATGGCTGAGATCGCTCGCCTCGATTGATTTCATTCGAGGCTGAGTGACCACTCGCCAAGTTACAAGTGCGAAAGCTGCGATCTTTCATCGTTGGCTGTATGCGTAGAATCGCGGTAGAAGGGCTTGGCCGTTTGCCCGTTCCTTGTGATCCGTTCCTTGTGGCTGGGGGAGTGAATGATGCGTTTTGCAATCTGTTGGACTGCTTGTCTTGCAATGAGTGCTGCCGGTTTCAGTACGCAGGCTCTTGCGGCGGGACATGGAGGTGGTGGTCACGGCGGCGGTGGAGGCGGTCATAGCATGGGTGGCGGCGGTGGCCACAGTATGGGGGGCGGTGGGCACAGCTTCGGAGGAGGTGGCGGTGGCTTCAGCGGCGGCCATATCAGCAGTGGACACATGGGCAACTTCGGGGGGGCTCAACACTTCGGTGGCCACATGCAAAGTGCCCCTGCGATGCAACACTACAGCCAGCCGAGCAGCCACTACGGTCAACAACTTCACCAAGGTGGCTTCAACCAAGGTGGCTTCAACCAAGGGCACCTCAACCAAGGGCACCTCGGGACGATCCACAATTCGGCACCCGCTCATAACGTGTTCCAAGGCGGAGCGACTCAACTCCACCAAGGCACCGTTCACCAAGGCACCGTGAATCACTTCGGCACTCAGACTCACGCGGGAAACGCGACCAACCTGCATCAGGGAAACAGTCACTTCCTACAGCAGCATGGGACTCATCAAGGCCAGACGCTTTCGGGAACGGCCGCTTCGATGCACCTTCGCGGCGGAGTCACAAATGGATTGGGCGGTCTCACGAACGGGACTACCGCACATCACGGTTCCCAATTCTTGCAGCATCATGCAGGCAACTCGGCATCGAATGCGGCCTCTCACAATCTTCACTCGGGAAGCCACCTCCCTGTGGGGGGGCTGAGTCAGCATCGGCCCGCAGTGACCACCGCCAGCCTGAGCAACTCGTTCTTGTCGCAGCACCATCATGCGGGGGGCTTGGGCAACCAGACGAGTGGCCTCGGCGCAACTCATCACACGGGAGCCGTGGCGGCGGGCAAGGTGAATCTGTCGGGATCGAGTTTCGGTGCCCTGAATCATCACGTCACGGGATCGAATCTGGGTGGTAACGCCGGGAACATCAGGTCTCATCACGTTGGGTCGCAGTACCAGAACTCGACCGTCCAGAACTTCCGGTACGGTCATCACGGACATTACAGCCCGCGATTCTGGTATGGGTCTGGATTCGGCTTCGGCGGGTTCGGATATGGATTGGGGAGCTTTGGATACGGGTTGGGCTACGGCGGGTTCTCACCCTTCGGATATGGATTCGGTTCGCCGTACTACGGCTTCGGGTACGGACGGTATCCGTACTGCTCGAACTGGGGCTACGGCGGTTACGGTTATCGAGGCGGCTATGGGTACAGCGGATACGGATATGGGAATTGCTTTGCCTATCAACCCGTTTGCGTCTACCAGCCGGTCAGCTATGGATACGCCAGTCTGACGCCGGGGATCGGTGGCTATAGCAGTGTCGGTTTGGGATTGGGTGCGTCGGCCATGAGTTACTCACCGATCGCTCAAGGGACCATGTTGGCGGGACCGCTCGCCGCAGCCGATCTTTCGGCGAGTACCACCGTGACGGCTCTCGCTCCGCAGTTAGCGGCTGCTGACACGAAGGCCGATGCCAAAGCCAATGCTGGTGGCGCGCTGCCGTCCGCCGAAGAGTACGCAGCGATTGGCGAGACCTCGTTCAAGTCGCGTGACTACAAGAGTGCCATTCGCGCGTGGCGACACGGGATCGTCGATGATCCGGACAACGGTGTTCTCGTGCTGATGCTCGCGCAAGGTTTGTTTGCCAGTGAACAGTTCAATGAGTCTGCCGGTGCGACTCAATTCGCCATGCAGCTGCTCCCCTCCGAAAAGTGGGAAGTGGTCGTCAAAAACTATCGCGAGCTGTACAGCAAGGTTGATGACTACACGACACAACTGAGGGCACTTGAAAAGCAGGCAAAGACCAAGTCGGACGATGCCTCTCTCCGGTTCCTGCTCGGATATCACTACGGGTTCCTTGGCTTCCACAAAGAGGCGGTCGTGCAACTTGAGAAGTGCGTGACGCTCGCCCCCGATGACGACATGGC
>JAYVOX010000370.1:0-6056 GCA_043757695.1 Schlesneria sp. | reverse complement strand
ACAAACATCTCCAACTGCCGGTCCCCATCCCACCGCCCCATCGACATCGGCATCCCTCCCGGCTCGCCCCCAAAACCAACGCGGCGTAGATTACTGACCCGCCCGCCAAAGGGAAGGGTTTTTCAACAGCCTGTTAGGCAGACCTCACGCGGGCCAAACCGAGTCTTTCTGAGCGGTGGGCGTCAGTCCTCCGGCTCTTGAAGGGAAGAACCGGAGGACTGATGCCCACCGCTCGGAACTTTTTCACTCATGACCGCGCGAGGGATAAGTTCAGGCAACCGTGGAGTTTTGGCTCACACTCGCGCTTGGGCAGGACGCACTGCGTCATCCAGTGGCAATGCTTTTTTCCGACTCTTTCCTCAGGAATGGCTCATCCAAATTGACGGCTCCTTTGAGTGCTTCCTATCATGCAGCCATCAGCCGTGCCCGATGACTTCCCCGCCTGAACTGTCCCACCCAACAACAATCCGCCTTCGGGAGCCTCCCGCATGATCCCTGCCGCTTTGCTGCGATTACGTGTTCTGTTTCCCCACCGAACCTTCTCGGCTGTGATCGTGAGCATCGCGATCTCGTCATCGTCCCTGATTGCGTTCGCTCAAGAACCCGCCGCGAACTCGTTGACGCCCGGTGCTCTCGCTCCTGGGGCGACGACAAACTTGGTCATCAACGGTGGCAATCTCGCCGTGGCCAAGTCGCTGTGGACGAGCTTTCCGTGCGAGAGCATTCTCGCTGTCGGGATCGACAAGAATGGTGAGAACCCAGCTCAGGTAACGTACACGCTGAATGTTCCCGCCGGGACGCCGTGTGGAGTGCATGGGCTGCGGGTCATCACGGACAAAGGTGTTTCGCCGCTGAAGTTTTTGATTGTCGATGACTTGCCGTCAGCGGCATCGGTCGGGAACAACGTCACTCGCGCGGCGTCTCAGTCGATCACCGTGCCGACCGCTGTTGACGGAGCGGTGGCCGGGTTGAGCTGGCAGTACTTCAAGTTCACAGCAGCAGCGGGACAGAAGCTGTCGATCGAAGTTCTTGCCCGGCGGATTGGCTCGTCGCTCGACCCGATGCTGCGGCTGCTCGATACCACCGGGCGCGAGCTGGCATTCAACGATGACACGCCGGGCTTGAGCGGTGATGCGTCGATCATTCACACGTTCAAAGATGCGGGCGAATACACGGTCGAACTCCGCGACATCAAGTACGGCGGTGGAGCCTATCGCCTGCGCATCGGTGACTTCCCCGTGGCAACGGTCGCGTACCCGCTGGCCGTTCAAAAAGGGACGACAGTCAATGTGACTCTGGCGGGCTTCGGTGTTGACGGAGTTGTCCCCGTTCTAGTCTCCATCCCGGCGGAGTTCGCCGGCGAATGGATGCCGTTCAGTGCCAAACGTCCCAGCGGCGCGAGCGGCTTCAGCTCTGTCGCCGTTGTTGCGACGCCGCAGTTCGTTGAAGTCGAGCCTAACAACGCTGCGGAGCAATCCAACAAGATCGAGTTCGGTCACGATGTGAACGGGCGGCTCGAACAGCCCGGTGATGTCGATCGGTTCGTGTTCACCGCTAAGAAGGATCAGTCGGCCACATTCGCTGGCATCACGCGCCAGCAGGGTTCACCGACGGACCTCAACTTCAAAATCGTCAACAAAGATGGCGGACAGGTTGTCGCTGCGGAAGACACCGGAACGAGCGAAGGCTTGGTTGCGTTCAAGGCTCCCGCCGACGGCGACTACACTCTGGTCGTTGAGGACTTGAATCGTCGCGGTGGGAGCGAACATGCGTACCGAATCGCGGTTCAAGTGAATCCTCCTCAGTTCTCTCTGGCAGCCTCACTCGACACGTTCAACGTTCCGGCTGGCGGTTCGGTGATGGCGACGATCACCACGATTCGCTCACCGCACGCGGGGCCGATCGAATTGAGCCTGCTCAATCCACCGGCCGGTCTCACCGCCAGTCGATCGGTCATTGGAGCCGGTCGCAACGACGCGGTGCTGACGATTCACGCGGCTCCCGATTTCGCAGCCGGTTCGCTCCACGGAATCACGATTGTTGGGATCGCTCGCATCGGTGATGCTGACGTGTTGATTCCCGCAGAAATCGGCGGAGTGCTCAAGACTCGCAACAACAACATGCGTTGGACGCCGTCGTCGCTGAGTAAGTTCGTTGCGGCCTCCTCCGCTCCGGCACCGGGCTTTGCGTGGCGAGTCGAACCGGCCGAGATCATCTTCGGCAAAGATCTGTCGGCTAAAGCGAAGCTCATCTCCACGCGAGCCGCCGGGTTTGACGAGGCCGTGGTCGTCGCGATCACACCCGCCGCGAACGGCCTCCCCGCCGGTGTCACGATCGCAGTGAAGAACATCGACAAGGGACAGACGGAAGCCGAGATCACGATCACCGGGAACAACCAAGCCCCACTCGGCGACTTCACCGCCGGACTGACCGGCACGCTGAAGCAAGGTGACAAGACCGCCGTTCAAGGAATGGCCTTGCGCCTGAAACTCGCCGCGCCGTTGACTCTGAAGCTCGATGCGGGCGCTGCCAAGATCGCCAAGAGTGGCGAGTTGACTGTGAAAGCCACCGTCGAACGCAACCCCGCCTTCACCGGCCCCGTCAACGTCACGCTGATGAACCTCCCCGCCGGAGTCACTGCCGCACCGATCCCCGCCGTCATCGCCGCCGATCAAACCTCAGTCGATATCAAACTCAACGCGACCGCTGACGCCGCGACCGCCTCAATTAACAACCTCACGGCGAAAGCCGACGCCATGGCCGGAGCCGCCAAAGTGGAAGCGACTTCAGTGGCGGTGACACTCGTCGTGGAGTAGTAGCATGTCCGCTGAAGAGCTTCCCCCGCTGTATCCGGCCGAAGAAGCGACGATCCAAGCTTTTGTCATCAAGGAAAAGAAGCAACGTTATCTCGAAATGCTGGCCAACCCGCAAAAGCGGGCCAAACTCCTCGACGGACTGAATCATTGTTCAGACCTCGATGAGCGATTCACGACTCCGGTTTGCTGGCATGAAGCGCTTGATGAACTAAGAAAACGCGGAGCACCGGAACAATGTCACGTCATTTCATCGATCAGCGAGTTCGACGGGAGAGACCTGCCCCTCGCAGCCGCACTACCGTTGATCGAACAAGGCGGATGGGGCGCGATCCTGAGTTGCATCCCCTGGCGATTGGCCTACTACTTTGACGAGTGTGGCTTCCGAAGATGGATACTCGAACGGCCAGACGCCTGAGAGACGTTCGCTAACCGACATGAACCCGAAATAGAAACCAACCTGAACTGATGTCACGCCACCGACCAATCCTCGACCTTCAATCCGTCCACGCGGTGAAACTCACCGTTGTTCGTGACGACGGTCAGGTCGTGGGCCAAGGCGATGGCCGCGATTTGCAAATCAAACGGGCCGATCACTTCTCCGCGTCGTTCGAGTCGATCACGAATGTCGGCATAACAACTCGCGGCAGCTTGGTCGAATGGAAAATCGACGAAGGGACCGAGCGCCTGGTAAATCCGTGTCACGCGGCGGTCACGTCGTTCGTACTTCGTCGCTCCGTGAAGCAGTTCCGCCCAGACAACGGAGCAAGTGACGATGTCATCGACATCAGTGGTTCGCAAATGATCGGCAACGGGCCCGGACTCGTCATTGAAGTAGTGAATCCAAGCATTCGTATCGAGCAGGTATCGCATCACCACGTCTTCGCCGGAGGAAGTGGCAGCTCATTAGGTTCATCGAACGGTTCGTTCGCAAAGCAGCCGGCCGTCTGCTCGAAATACCCAACGGGATACCCCCTGTCGTCCGTCGGCACGCCCTCCCAAGGCGAACGTTCCATGGCCTTCGCCAGCGCTTGCCGAACGGTCAGTTCCAATTCGTTGCGCACCTTCGGGCTGAGAACCATCAGGACGCGATCCACCTCTTCAGCCAAGTCTGTCATGATTTTCACTCGTCGATATTTTTTGAGGTATTTGTCCAGCAGCCTCTATTCGGCCTATGCACCGAAGCTAACTTAGCGTGAGTTCCGACGATTGGCCACCAGACTTTTGTCGAGTGTGCCGCCCGATTTTGAGATGCCATTTCGATCAGTCGCCTTTTCACCGCGGTCCCAAGATGGAGACAACGACCATGAGATTTGTTCACATTCCTCAATTGATGTTGCTCGCGGCGATGAGCCTGAGTTTCACCACGGCCTTCGCCGCCGATCCTCCGTCTGCGGCCGAGATCGGCCAACCGGTGGGTCTCGTGCTGGAACCGGGGCGAGTCGAACTGGCGACCAAGCGGGCGCAGCAGCAGTTGCTGGTGACCGGCAAGTATTCGGCGGACGAAGTTCGAGATTTGACGGCGGCGGCAACGTTTGCTTCATCGAATCCGGCAGTCGTGAAGATCGACGGCTCCATCGCGCTGCCCGCTGGAAATGGTGAGGCCGTCCTGACGGTGACCGTGGCCGGGCAGTCGGCATCGGTCCCTGTCATCGTCAAGAACTTCGAGGCCCCCGCTCCAGTGAGCTTCAAGAGCGAGACGCAGATGGCGCTGACCAAGGCCGGTTGTAACGCGGGAGCCTGTCATGGATCGCCGTCCGGCAAAGGTGGCTTTCGGCTTTCGCTGCGGGCTTACGATTCGGAGCTGGACATCATGACGGTGCGTTCCGAATTTTTCGGGCGTCGCACGAACATCATGGAGCCTGCCGAAAGTCTGCTGCTCCGCAAGCCGCTGATGGAAGTGGCTCACGGTGGCGGTAAGCGACTCAAGAAGGGCGACCCTGCTCACAAGGTGTTGGAACAGTGGATCGGTGAAGGGCTGCGACTCGATGCCGCGACCGAACCCGATCTGGTGCGAATCGAAACGGTGCCGTCGAAGCGTGTCCTGCGCCAGTTGGGAACCCGTCAGCAGATCATGGTCCTTGGCCACTTCAGCGACGGATCGGTTCGCGATGTCACGGCACTCACGGACTTCACGACTTCGAATGAATCGGTCGGCTCGGTCAACGTGCAAGGACTGGTCACGAAGAACGGACGCGGTGAGACCGCCATTCTCGCCCGCTATCTGACCGGCATGTCCACGACTTACCTCACCTTCCTCGAAGAGGTTCCCGGCTTCGCTTGGAACAATCCCGCTGAGCTCAACTTTGTCGATGCCGCTGTGTTCGAGAAACTCCAGCAGCTTCAAATTCTGCCGTCGGAAGTTTGCACCGACGATGAGTTCCTGCGCCGCGTGTCGCTCGATCTGACGGGACGCCTTCCCTCGGCCGAAGAAGCGGCGGCTCTGATCACCGATGCGGCCAATCCCAATCGCCGCGCGGCTGTTGTGGACCGGCTACTCGATAGCAACGAGTTCGCCTCGTTCTGGGCACTCAAGTGGGGTGATGTCCTGCGGTCGAACAGCAAGAAGCTGAAGACGGCGGGCGTTCACAAATTCCGTGAATGGATTTACGAGTCCGTTCGCAGCGACAAGCCGCTCGATCAGTTCGCGCGTGAGTTGCTCACGGCCAACGGCAGCGTGTTCGAGAACCCGCCCGCCAACTTCTGGCGCGCCAGCCGCGATCCTTTGGACGCGACCGAGACCACCGCACAACTCTTTCTTGGCGTGCGCATCCAATGCGCGAAGTGTCACAACCACCCCTTCGAGCGTTGGACGCAAGACAACTACTACGGCATCGCCGCCGCGTTCGCTCGCGTGGGCCGCAAGAACTCCGTTGATGCCGATGAAGAAGTCATCTTCACGCAGGCCGGTGGTGAGGTCACTCAACCGCGCACCAACAAGCAAATGAAAGTTCACCTGCTGTTAAAAGGCGATGTTGAAGTCCCGGCCGATCAGGATCGTCGAGTTGTCTTTGCTCAATGGCTCACGTCGCCGGAGAACCCGTTCTTCGCCAAGAGTGTCGTCAACCGCATCTGGGGCCACCTGATGGGCCGTGGAATCGTTGAGCCTGTGGACGATTTCCGCGACTCCAACCCTCCCTCCAATGCGCGGCTGATCGAAGAGTTGTCGAGACAGTTCGCATCCAACAGCTTCAGCCAGAAGTGGGCCATCCGTACGATCTGCAACAGCCGTACATATCAACT
>JAYVOX010000369.1:0-6061 GCA_043757695.1 Schlesneria sp. | reverse complement strand
AGTCAGTTCACGGTGCCGCTCCGTCAGATGGGGATTCTCGATCCTCAAGAAGTTGCACGGCAGGAGTTGCGGCTCGAAGCCGAGATCGCCGTGATCTCGCGCGATGACGAACGAACGACACAGACCTTAAGCGTCTCGGATGTCCTCTTGATTGAGATGCTCAAGAGTACGGGCAATCTCGGCGGACAGTGGAAGTCGTTCGCAGCCCTCAAGCCGCAGCAGGCGGTCCTCGAAAGATGGTTGCTCAATCGCGGCGTCTCGTCGCTCGAGTACGATCCGGCCGCGACCAATCGCAAACGCGAGCAGGAACGACTCAGTACGCCGCCGGTCATCGACTTCTATAAACGAGGTGCGCTGCTCGTGGCACCGGGGACGGCTCTCGATGAAGAGACACTCGGAATCTTGAAGGCTCAGTATAAAGCGGCTGAACGGCGCGTCTCGATCACCGAACGCGGCCTGCGCATCGTCACGGTGTTGCTGCTGTTGTTCGTCCTCGTCGGGATGAACGGCTACTACTTGACTCGCAATGAACCGCGATTGGCGACCAGCGTCTCACGGCTGACCGTTTACTTGGCGACCGTTGTCGTGGCTGTCGTGCTCGCTCGGTGGTTGTCGTTCGATCCGTGGCGTGCGGAAGCCGTGCCGCTGCTCTGCATCGTGATGGTGCTGGCCATTGCCTACAACCAAGTCCTCGCCGCATTGACCGGTTTCTCGATGACGCTCGCTCTGACGTTGGCCACCGGCCGCAGCGTCGGCGAATTCGTCGTACTGATGAGTGCCGTGGCGGCGTCGGTCGTGCCGCTCAATCAAGTCGCCAACCGCATGAAACTCGTGACGGTCGGCTTTTGGGCGGCCGTGACGTACTTACTCGTGATGTGGGGCGTCAACATTTTGGAGAGCCAAACGATCGAGAGTCTCTGGACCGACCAGCGTCTGCTCAAGTCGAGTCTGCAAGGGGCGGGCTGGTGCTTCCTGACGGGCTTCCTCGTGTCGGGTGGACTGCCGTTCATCGAGCATCTGTTTGGAGTCGTCACCGACATCAGCCTGCTCGAACTGAGCGATGTTTCGCACCCGTTGTTGCAAGAGTTGGTGCAGCGTGCTCCGGGGACGTACAGCCATTCCAACGGAGTGGCCGCGATTGCCGAGACCGCTGCCGACGCGATCGGTGCCAACGGGTTGCTCTGTCGCGTCGGGGCTTACTACCACGACATCGGCAAGATGCTGAAGCCGCACTACTTCGTCGAGAACACGACCGCCGGCCAAGTCAGTCGCCACGAGTCGCTCAATCCCGCGATGAGTGCCCTCGTCATCATCGGTCACGTCAAAGACGGCGTGGAGTTGGCGCATCAACACAACCTGCCCGAACCGTTGATCGCGTTCATCGAACAGCATCACGGCACGACGCTGGTCGAGTACTTCTTTCACGCCGCGACCAAGCAGGCCGAAGCGACGCAGGATCATCGGTTCGACGTGGAAGAGGCCGCGTACCGTTACCCCGGCCCGAAACCACAGTCGCGTGAAGCGGCAGTCATGATGGTGGCCGATGCTTGCGAGAGTGCCTGCCGCACCGTGACCGAACCGACGCCGAAGCGGATCGAAACGCTGGTCCATGAAATCGCGATGAAGAAGCTGCTCGACGGCCAGTTCGACGAAAGCTCGCTCACGTTGAGTGAACTGGCTCAGGTGGAAGAGTCGCTGACGAAGTCCCTCGTCGGCATCCATCACGGTCGCATCAAGTACCCGGACGGCAGGCCGAGCGTCTCCAAACGGAGCGATGCCGAACTGCCGAGCGTTCGCCTGCCCGATACGCTGCCGCACCCCGCGACGAAAGCCCAATGACCGACTTCACCCTCGACATCACCGACCAGCAGACGTTTCTCGCCGTCGATCACGATCGTCTGCGAACGGCCATCGCGCGCGTGCTGACCGCTGAGCGAATCGACTCCGCCGAGATCAGCCTCGCGCTGGTCGATGACTCCGAAATCCAGCGCGTCCATCGGGAGTTCCTCGGTCACGATTACCCGACCGATGTCATCAGCTTCTTGCTCAACGACGAGGCGACTCCGTGTGGGGAGTCAGGCCGCAACTCACCAACCGACGTCGTAGCTGCGTTCGCCAGAACGCGGGAATCCCACGCTCTGGCGAGCGTAGCTACGGTCGATCGCTCCGACGCGGTGATCTCGCGTCTCGAAGGGGAAGTGATCGTCAGCACCGAGACCGCTCTGCGCGAGGCGGCGGCACACGGCTGGTCTCCCGCCGATGAAGTGTTGCTGTACGTCGTGCATGGTTTGTTACATCTCTGCGGGTACGACGACCTCACCGATGAAGCGCGTCCTTTGATGAGGGCGCGCGAGCGCGAAGTCCTCGCCGGTTGGCAGCTTGTCCCCACCGGCTTGGAAGCGTGACCCCATGATCTTCCTGCCGCTCTTCCTCGTCGTCTTGTGGTTGCTCGCGTTTTGGAGTGCCCTCGGGTGCGACTCCCTGCGCGACTTCTCGTACAGTCGCCTCGAAGACCTTTGCCAACAAAGAGGTGTGCCCGATCGTTTCAGCCGCATCTTGAAGGAGCAGGGTCAAGCGTTGCTGGCGCTGGAGTTCTTGCTGACGAGTGTCACGTTGGTCTTGGCCGCGATGCTGTGCGTCTGGATCGGTTGGCCGAAGATCGCCGTCGGGACCGCACCGCATCGCATCGTGTGGCAGTTCGTCGCCGAATACTCCGGCTTCGCGCTGCTGACGTTTCTCGCCGCCGACGTGCTGCCTTGGGCGGTCGCGCGGGTCATGGCCGAATCGTTCCTCTGCCGTTGGTGGCCTGCGATCGAAGTCTTGCAGGCCAGTTTGCGTCCCATGCTCTGGATCGCCGATCAACTCGATCGCTACGTCCATCACCTCGCCGGTCGAGCCGAACCGCAAACGGACGATGCGTCGGTCTTGGAAGAGGACATTCGGTCGGTTGTCGAAGAAGGGGAACGCGAAGGGGTCTTGGAGTCGGGTTCGACGGCCATGATCTCGCGCGTGATGCAGCTTCAGGACGAAGACGTGGGCGCGATCATGACGCCGCGCACCGAGATGCAATGCGTGCCGGTCGATTGCACGTTGGAAGAGGCACGCGTGCGGCTGATCGAAGCGGGGCACTCGCGAATGCCCGTCATTGGCGACTCGACCGACGATGTCGTGGGGTTGCTCTACGCGAAGGATTTGTTGAAGGCCCTCGAACCGCATCGCACTGGCGAACCGTTCGCCGTCCTGCGGGACATCATCCGCGATCCGGTCTATGTCCCGCTGACGACGCGCATCCCGTCGTTGCTCGAATTGATGAAGCGTCAGAAGGTTCACATTGCCATCGTCAATGATGAGTACGGCGGCGTGGCGGGCCTGGTCACGATGGAGGACATCCTCGAAGAGATCGTCGGTGAAATTGCCGACGAGTACGATGAAGAGGATCAACCGGACGAAGATACTCACGCCGTTTCAGCGTCCGTCGTCGAAGCCGATGCGCGTGTTCGTCTCGATGAACTCAATCGTCGCTACGACTACGGGCTACCGCTCAGTGACGACTTCGACACGATCGGCGGCTTCACGTTCTCGCAGATGGGCTGTATGCCGACGGTCGGTCAAACACTCGATTGGGAGCGGCTCCGTTTCACGATCCTCGACGCGGATGCCAGACGCATCCTGCGCGTCCGGATCGAACTGCTCGACGGAACGCCTGCCAGCGAGTGACGCTGGCCTTTACGGTAGTCCCGTCGCTCCGCCGACGGGACGCATGAAACGTAGCGATCCCATCCGTTGCGGCACGTCAGGGCCTAGAGCATTTTGAAGGTTGGTCTTCAGTAGCCACCTTCGCCAGAAGGTGGTTGTTCGCTCCCCTCCAGCTCTGGCGAGCGTGGCTACAACACTGCAAACCAACTCTCCAAGTGCTCTTGTGCGTGAGGCACGCGAGCCGCGTGCCGTACGTCACTTCGTTCCGGTCAGCACACCGCAATGGACGAGCGTGGGGATGACTTCGCCGCTGGTCAGTCCCGCTGCGGTGAGCCACTCGCGGTACTCGCGGGCGCTGTAGGCGCGACCTTCCGTCAGTGAGAAGAGCGCTGCCGAGTAGAGCGCGACGGGAAGTGGTCCGTCGAGGGCGTCGTTCAAGAAGACCTCGTGGATCATCAATCGTCCGCCGACCGGGAGTGCCGCCGCGCAGCGTTTGACCAACGCGGCACATTCGGGACGGTCCCAGTCGTGCAGGATGTTTGAGAGCAGGATCGTGTCGGCCGCTGGTAGCTCGTCGGCAAACATGTCACCAGGATGAAGCGTCAGACGATCGGCAACTTCGTAGTGAGCCGCGAACTCAGCGGCCACCTTCAAGACTTTCGGTCGATCGAACACGATCGCACGCAGTGCGGGATGGCGTCGCAAACAGGCGACCGCGTAGATGCCCGTGCCTCCGCCGACATCCAGCAAAGTCCCGCCATCCAACGTGAGTCGTTCGGCCAAGACCGGTGCCACGTTCTTTGCTCTTCCAGCGAGAGCCAGCGTCAGCCGGCGTGCTGAGTTCTCTTGCTCCATCGCCGAGTCGAGGCCCTCGCGATAGATGAACGCCGCCCCCGCATCGGCCGCTTCAGCATGAGCCAGTCGATTCGACCTCAATCGCGCGGCCAGCTCCAACACGCCGGGACTGTTCGCGGCCAATCCAATGTAATCGCCGACGAAGAACTCACCGCCGGGAAGCAGATGTTCGCGCGCGGCCGCACTCATCGCGAGGCGTCCCATTGAGTCCGCTTCAATCAACTGCATGGCGCGCAGTGCGGTGAGCAACACGACGGCCGGTCGATGATCGAGTTCGAGTCGTTGTCGTAGCTCATCAAACGACAGCGGTCGTTCGGCTAGCAGACGAAACAGATCGAAGTGCGCGACCGCCACGGTGAGCAACTCCGTCCCGTGGCTGCCACGAAAGTGTTCAAAGAGAAACGTGGGATCGGTTGTCGGTGGTGGCAACGGTGACATGACAGGGCCTGGAGTTGGAGTGTGTGAGCGATCTGGATGCTGATCAGGAAGTCGGCAACGTATGCGGAAGCCTTCGCGAAATCGACTGAGGCAACGCAACAAGACAGCGATCGTGAACAGTGCGTATCGCCTCTCGCCTTCTTTGCGAGACACTCCGTTCAAAAAGGTTGTCAGTGCATAGGACCGCCGTTATAGTCGGCCCGCATGTCCGCTCGGACTTCATTTCATTTGCTAGCACGGAGGTTAACGGTGGAACTTCAAGAGCACGAACTGACGGTGGGCGATGTCCTTCAAATTGGTGAGTACACCGTCACGGTCCTCGATATTGAAAATGAAGAAGTCACCATTCGCGTCGATGAGCCGGAGGCAATCAACGAAAGTGATCTCGGTTCCACTGTACTGCGTCCCCGCTGATACGGATTGCGACATTCCCCTTGCTCATCAGATCGTGGTCTGTATCTAGAGTGGCTTGGCTGAGACGGGAGCCGATTTCTTCAATGTGAACTTCCGCCTCGGCGCGTTGATGGGTACTGGAGAGTCCCTTGCCTTCGAGTTGGTTGCGCTTTGCAAATCTCCAATCTCCCACTTGCTTGTGAAACCAGCCGAGTTCGGCGGTGCAAAGCTGCGGATCGGGTAGATAATTCTTTCGTTGCCGCCTAAGCTCGCGTCGCCGCAGGGCAGGCAGTTTCGGGTGAATGAGCAAGCTGTACTGAAGTCCTGCGATCACGTTCGTTGAACGTCATCCAGATCGTGCTCATCACAGAATTTCTCCGGGACGCCATGACGCATCTCACCACCGTCGATTACCTCGTCATCATTTCGTATCTGACCGCCACGATGGCGATTGGGTTATGGGTGGGAAGTTATGTCCGAAGCGGGTCCGACTTCTTTTTAGCGGGACGTTCGCTGCCGTGGTGGGCCATCGGGATGTCGCTGGTAGCGACCGACATTGGCGGGACCGACCTCGTCGGTATCGGCGGTGACTCGTACCGCTATGGCATGGTGATGGGAAACTTCGAGTGGATCGGGTGTGTTCCCGCGATGTTGGTCGCGGCGTTCGTCTTCATCCCGC
>JAYVOX010000368.1:0-6062 GCA_043757695.1 Schlesneria sp. | reverse complement strand
TGCGGCACTGACCAGTACATGACCAAGCCGTTCGCGCTGCCCGAGCTATTGAACCGCGTCCGCAATCTGCTCGAACGACACCAGACGCTGCTCCGCGCAATGCAGCCACGCAGCGAGTCGCCGGTTGCCGTAGTCCACTTTGAGTTCGACCACTTCCGCCTCGACCCGCATTCGTTCGAGGTTCACGTCGGTGATCGCCGTCAGAGTCTGACCACGCAGGAGATGCAACTGCTGCGTTACTTCATTGAGCACGAGGGCGAAGTCTTGTCGAGGCATCAGATTCTGGAAGCGGTCTGGGACCAGAACACCGACGTGACGACCAGGACCATCGACAACTTCGTCTTGCGTCTCCGCAAACTGATCGAACCCGATCCGGCTCACCCGCGCTACATTCTCTCGGTGCGCGGTACCGGCTACCGCTTCGTCAGCGGACGAAGCAATGCCACATCTGCCGAGTGACAACTTGCTCGTCGAGTTTCTGCGTTGGAAGACCTTCTTCGCCGAAACGAGCGACGGCAAAGAACGCCGCAGGCCCGGCACTTTTGAAGAGCACCGGGCCTGCGTAACTTGGACCTCGTGCCGGAACTAGAGAGTCCGCACGAGTCGGTGGCCGCCGTCTGCACAGCCCGTCGACTATCGTCAGGCTTGGCCACCTCGCTGGCGTTTACTACTGTCTGAATTCAAAAAGTCACCTCCCTTTCGTGCTAGAGTTACCGCTTCGATTGGCAGCCAGTGCCAACCACCTCGCGAGCTTCCAGTCCGTCGCGTACGTGATCGCGACCCACGGGCGAGATCATTCCTCATCCGGTGGGATTCGGCAAGAGTGGACTTCACTCGTTCGGCAATTTTCAGGAAAGTCGTGAACCGGTCGTGAGTGATCGTTGCTCGCCAGTTGAGGACCGTAAAACGAAAGACTTCCGCAGTCTCTGAAGACTGCGGAAGTCTGAAGGCCAGAACATGATGGAGACTGTTTCAAGCCCTCCCGTGCGAGATCGGGATCATCACGTCGTGTCGAACGACTCGAATGTCGCTCGCTGTTCCACCGTTCATTGCGCCGCGTGCGGTGCAACCACGCTGCCTCGGATGCGTGCTCCTTCGGGATGGCCCGACAGATTGACGTGATGTTCGAGGCCCACGATCTCCAGCTTTAGGCCCTTCGATATGAAGTCGCGCTGAAGTTCCAGCAGCTTTTCCATCGTCGAGTGATCGACGAGGTTCGTCTCGGAGAGATCGACGATGATGTTTTTGTTCTCGAGCAATCCGTAGGCATAAATCTGTTTGCGGAACAACAGCCAGTTGCTGAAGACCGCCGACTTCGAGGCCTTGATCCGATAGGTCTGGTCATTGACCTGTTCGATGTTGAGCAGTGGGCTGAAGATCGACGAGAGGGGCATTCCGTTCATGAAGTGGATCATCAACTTCACGCCCATGCCGATGAAGATGCCGATCAGCAGGTCGGTCGCCAGCACGCCAACAATCGTGGAGACGAAGACGACGAACTGCTCGCGACCCAAGTGCATGACGTGCATGAACTCGCGCGGGTGAGCCAAGCGGAAGCCGGTGAAGATGAGCATCGACGCCAACGCCGAGAGCGGAATCAGGTTGAGTAGAGGTGCAATGAAGGCGACTGCGGCGAGCAGGAACAACCCGTGAAACATGTTCGAGAATTTGGAGGTCGCTCCGTTGTCGATGTTGGCTCGGCTGCGAACGATCTCGGCAATCATCGGGATACCACCGAAGAACGCGACCACCGTGTTGGCCACTCCGACAGCAAGCAGGTCGCGGTTGAGGTCCGTCTTGCGCTTCTGAGGATCGAGCGTGTCTACCGCCTTGGAACTGAGCAGCGATTCGAGGCTACCGATGATCGCGAACAGCGCGATCCACTTCCACGCGAAGACTTGCTTCAACACGGAGAAGTCCGGAAAGAACGTCAACTTGGTGAGGTCGATGGCGCGCGTGCCGAGCAGTTGCACCGCGTCGAGTGGCACATTCACCAAGTGCTTTTTGGCAGACAACAGGAAGCTGCCACCGAGAGCCGAGTAGCTGTAGTCGGGTGATCCGGGAAACGGCATGTGCAACAGGAACAGTGCGAGCGGAACGGTGGCGAGCAGCACGAGCAACTGTGCGGGAACCTTTTTCGCCACCTTGGGGAAGAACGCGGGCATCCCGAACATGATGATGAGGCCCGTGATACCGATCACCGCGATGAGAGGGTTGAAATGAGTGAGTGCTCCGGGAAGATGCAGGATCAAATCGAGTGGCTCGAACTGATGACCGTGAGCATCGAGAAGCTGTTCCTTGGGGACACCGAACGCCACCGGAATCTGCTTGGCCATGATGATGACTCCGATCGAAGCGAGCAGTCCGTGAACGGCCGAGGACGGGAAGAAGTCTCCCAGCACGCCCCCCTTCATCGCTCCGAAAATGATCTGCAACACACCGGACACGACCGCGACGGCCAGCGTCATGCGATACGCGGCCATCGCCAGATCGCCTTCAGCGATGCCAGCGGCTTTCGCGAACGTCGAGCAATCGGTGACACAGCCAAGCACGATGACGATCAACCCGGCCGCCGGACCTTTGATCGTCATTTGCGAATTGCTGAGCAGCGTCGCGATGACGCCTCCCGCGATGGCCGTGTAAATCCCGGCGATCGGCGGGCAACCACTCGCCCCCGCGATGCCGAGGCACAGCGGGAGTGCGATCAAGAAAACCATGAACCCCGACTTCAGGTCACTCGCCCAAGACTGCGATGTTTTCGGGATCGTCGTAGCGGTACTCATTGTTCGTTCCTTCAAGACCGGAGAGATGTGAGATCGTCGCGCAGCATCGGTGGGGTCAGTACCAATGACTGCGGAAAAGCGGTGCCACCTCAAACGAGAGGAGACCGTCAGCGTTCGTGTTGCCGATGCTCGTGTTGCCGATGCTCGTGGTCGAGTTGCTCGTGGCCGTTCAACTCATGCTCGTGTTCAGATTCTGCTGGCTCCTCAGAAGACAGCCCTTCGCGATGTTGCAGCAACTCCACGGCAGCGTGATAGCGCGTCTCAATAATGTGCTGGGGAACCAAGCCGCCCAACAAGATCAGGCCCGCCAGTGTCAGCACCGCGAACCGTTCGTGCGGGCCGATGCGCAACGAGACCGTGGAGAGGTGTCGCGTTCCGGTGAATATTTTGAAGTAGGCTTGAACCACGGCGATCCCGTTCAGCGCGGCCGCGAGAACCACCGCCACTCCGACGTAGGGATAGGCTTCGACAGCGCCATCGACGAGCAGTTCGCCCCCGACGAACCCGATCGTTCCGGGAAAGCCGACGCTGGCGAGGCCCGTCAACAAGAAGCAGACTGCCAGCGCCGGGGCATGATCGTAGAGACCTTGAAATTCGGTGAGGCCCAATCGACCACGACGGGCTTCCACGGCACGCAACGTCAGACCGAAGCCACCCAGCGCGAGGATCACCGAGACCCAGACGCACAGCGCGCCGGTCAAACCAATCAGCGTGACCACTTCCAGACCGACGAGCACCATCGCCGAATGACTGAGCAACAGGTAACAGAAGAAGCGTCGCGCATCCTTCTGCACGAGCGCCATCCCCGCCGCATAAACCGCCGTGAAGAGTGACAGCAGTCCCATGCTGCGTAGCACCCAATCGGGGGCGATCGGCAGAACCAGTCGCACGGCCGCGTAGGCTCCCGAAAGGGGAGCGGCAAACAAGAGTGCCGTCCCGAGTGTGGCACGCTCGAACAGATCGGGTAGCCAACTGTGGAACGGCGCGATCCCGCCGCGAATGAGGATCGCACCGAGCAACGGCACGACCGCCCACAGGCTGTGAACGCGACCGTCTCCTTCGAGCTGCACTTCCGACCAACCCAAGACCATCAACACGATGAACGCGGTCATGTAAAGCGAATAGACGCGCGTCGGCTGACTGCGGGATCGCAATTCCAAATAGGGTGGCACCGTCGCCACCGACAGCAACGCGATCACCAGCCACGGCTCCTTGCAACTGAGCGTCGCCAGCAGAATGGCTTCTGAAATCAGCGTGGAGACAAACGAGAACCGCCGAATTTTCGTGTTGAGCGTCGTGAGCGTCGTCAGGAAATAGAGGAGCGCCACGAGCGGCAGCAGCGGCGCACTCAGTTGGTCGATCACGAAGACCTCGCGGCCCACGAGTCTCGACAGCAGATGCCAGGCATCGTCCGCCTCAATCGCGTGAACTTGCGCGAAGTCGAGCCAAGCGCCCGTCGTACAGAGGACGATCAGCCCCGAGAAGATCAGGCACCAGTTCTTGCCCCGAAACGGATCGCGCACGCGACTGACGCACAGCGCACCGATCAGTGCGATCAGGACCGAGCCTTCCAGCCACGGCAGATGTAGATCGCTCATAGCAGCTCCTCCAGTGTGTCTGACAAGTTATCGGACCCCGATTTCTTGCCGGTCGCTGGAGAACTGGTGGACCCTGACACGAATCGGATCCATCGTCGCTCCAACGCATCGCAGCTTCTAAAAAAGGACAACGCCGGAGAGACCAAGTAGTCGGACAGGCACGCATCCAGATAACCGCGTTGCAGCGCGAGCCGATAGAGCCACAACTCAGTCCGCTCAGAGAAGCGTCGTTCCCACGCATTCGTTTGAGTCGAGAGTCGGTCGCCGATCGCGTTCTCGAGGACGCGGTAATCGTGCAGCAGCGTCGGTGCTCGCAAGAACTGGAGCGTCCGCAGACAGGCATGACCGAGAATGTGAATGAGTGCGAGATAACGCAGGCCGAACCCGATCTCAGCCACAATCAATCCGACTTGTGTGAGTGACGCGAACGACAGCGCCGATTTGATGTCGGTCTGCACGCGCGCGGCAAACGTCCCGAAGACCGCCGTGGCGAGACCGACCGCCACGATGATGGCCCTCAACAGCGGAGACCGGTCGAGCAGCGGGCTGACTCGCAACAATAGGAAGGCACCGAGATGCACGGAGAGCGCTCCGTAGAAGACGGCGCTCGAAGGTGTCGGCCCTTCCATCGCGCGGGGTAGCCAGCCAGAAAAGGGGACCATCGCCGACTTCCCCATCGCCGCCAATAACAACAACAGGCCCACAGCCAGACATTGCGGTTCGGTGAGTAACGCGGTCCCTTCGGGCCAGTGACCCACGCGGATCAATTGGTCGAAGTCGCCCTCGCCCGTGAGATGGTGCAGCACAACAGAGGCCATCAGCAACGCGGCGTCCGAGACGCGATAGACGGTCCAGACCAGCAGTCCGTTCTGCACGGGAGACTTGCGCTCGTGATAGAACGCGACCAGCAAGGCCGAGGAGAGTCCGACCAATTCCCAACCGGTGAACAACGTTTCAATCGTTCCGGCCAGCGAAGTCGTGACCATTCCCAGCACGAACAGCGAGTAGAAAACGAAGAAGCGATTGAAGCCTCGCTCGCGGTGCATGTACCGATTGCAGAAGGCTCCGATCGTGCCGCACAGCGCGAATGTCAGAATCACGAACGGGACCGAGAGCCGATCGAACTCGAACTTGAACACGAAGTGATAGTGGAAGTGCGGCTGATTGATATCGACCCACTTCCCCAACGCGATCGGCACGTGCCGCGTCCCCGTTGCGAGCATCATCACGAGAATGGCCACTGCGGCCAGCAACCCGGTGACGATGGCCACTTCGACGAACGCCACAATCGAGCGTTCGCTCAGCGGCTTCTCGCGCAACAGCGACGACAACCCCAGCAGCGCGAACAGCGCCGCCGGGGCACCGACGACCGTCAGCCCGAGGATTTGAAAAGTCAGTTCTTGGTCAAACATGGTGTCTCATGTGAGTGTGGTCTGTGTCTGGTCGGTCTCGTTCTGATGCAGTCGCTCATGAGCGATCCCCCTCGCCCCCGTCTTCGGGGGAGAGGGTTAGGGGGTTGATCACTCTCGTGATTTCAATTTGGTAAATGTCTTTTGAGCGGCGTTTTTGTCCGCCTCAATTATGGCTCTCCGCCATTCGTGTTGATTCTTGTGGTACATCAGCCGCAGGGCGCTAGCCCCGGTTCGATTTCGCTTAACCGGGGCTAGCGCCCTGCGGCTAA
>JAYVOX010000367.1:0-1667 GCA_043757695.1 Schlesneria sp. | reverse complement strand
TCGTAATGATCGACGATGGCCCGAATCAGCACCTGCATCTCGGGAGACAGTCCCGCCAGTTGCTCTGGAGTGATCGGTGGATGTGCAGCGGACGACATTACCGATCTGTCGCTCATTTCACGCGACGCGCGAAGACCAATTCGACAACATCATCCCACCAACGCGTGAACGGTTACGTGCTTGACGGACTGGTATGCCGCCGAACGCCAAGGTAAGCCGCACGGACAAGCGGCGAGAACAACAGGAGACGTTCGATGACGGAAACGACTTCGACAGCCCAAAACCCGCCGCTTGTACGTGTCGGCTTGACCGACGTGTTAGATGCCGCTTTGAATGATTTGATTTCCGAATGGTGGCATATTGCCCGCATTGCGAGCCGCGACGGCGACATTGAAAAGGACGAGCGGGGACAGGCGTATTTGCGTGCCAAGTTTTGGGCGTACTTCAATTGTGCGACGCGGCTTGCCGAGGCTATTGGGAAACCCATTCCGATACCTGACCAACTAATGACTGACCAGCAGATTTCAGAAGCGATAGAACGCCATCAAAAGCCATTGAAGTTGCCTTCTCTTTGATTCGTTGTGTTGTTTTGTTCCATATCGTGTCATCCCGTGCGGCATCAAGAAAATCATGCCCCGCCCATGACAATCGGTAGATCATCACGGACATAAACCGCAGGTCCATTTTGCCGAGGTTTTCAAAATCGACGAGTCCGGCTTCCGCGATGATGGCGCAGTGATAACCGACTTGTTCGGACGAATAGCCATCAATGGTGATTGTTTCCGAATCCAATGGGCCGGGAGCCTGTTCGATGTAAAGTGCCAGTTGGCGAATCAGATTCATGTCGCGTTGCATGGTTTTGTTTTCAGCATCTAACATAATCATTATCCGCGATAGGGCTATCGCGGATAACACAATTATCCCGCGATGGGTAATTGCCTGCCCGTCAACGCGGAGAATACGATACTGCTCGGATCGGGAATGGCAAGTATGTGTGTGTTTCTGAAGGAGGACAGGCGATGTCTGTTGAGGTGTTGCCCAAATGTGATGTCAGTCCGACTTCCCTGAAATCGTTTCCCGTTTGGGTGGGGTGGCTGGGGTCGAACGCTTCGGCGGGGTAGCCGGGGCAGGAGCGGCTTCGCGATGCCCCGGACTGTGGAGTCGATTACGAACGTGGAGTCGATTACGAACCCCGTGGGCGGGGTGGAATTGCACTGTGGAGCTTGGATGGTCAACGCCAGGCTGGATCTGGTTGAGGGAGCCTCGGTTGGGTCGGATGAATGACTTGCAATTGGCGGGGAGCAGCGGGATCAGTCCCGTAGGTTGGGCTGTGCCCACCATGCTGCAGCAAGATATCTCACTCACGCATCAACCAGAAAATGGTGGGCACTACTTGGCTGACCAGTGGAGTTCCGTCGGGTGCGTCGAAGGGACCAGGCGAAGACCCCTCGCCCCGCGAAGCCGGGGCGAGGGGAAAAAACACTGACCACCAATTCACGACTGCACGCATGGTGAATCGGCAGAAAACAAACAGCCCGGCATTTGGGAAATGCCGGGCTGTTGTGGATGTCGCGTTGTCAAACGGGTTTGCTCAGAGAGTCCCGCCGTACTTGGCTTCGTTGCCGAGCAACTCTTCGATGCGGAGGAGTTGGTTGTACTTGCAGATG
>JAYVOX010000366.1:0-6076 GCA_043757695.1 Schlesneria sp. | reverse complement strand
CGGTTCGTCGCCAGTTCGACGTGACCGACCGACAACGATCGTTCGCGAAACGTGCGACTGGCTGACAGCAGACCGATCAGCTCGCGATCGACAAAGTGGCGCAGACTTTCCGCTTCGTGATGCAGCTTCTCGGTGTAGCGGGCCTGCTTGTTGACGTTGGGATTTTGATGAGCCTTGCGCGCGGCGCTTCGTCGTCGCGCGAACAGCTTTGAGATCGTTCCCGAATGAAAACCGGGGCAGAGGAGTCGCAGCAAGGACTCGCCGTGATGACCGATTCGCGCGGGACGCAGCTTGCGCGGGCGGTTCGCCGCGTAGAGCTTCCAGTTCTCTTTGAGTTCCCAAACGAGGAACCCGAACACACCGGGAATGGCCGTCACGACCAACGGCCCGATGGCGTTGGCCAAGACCGTTCCGAGGAATGGCGTGAGCGGTGCGGCCAGCACATACGTGATGTGAACGGCCCACGGCAGGATCATCTTGTGTGAGACCGTCACGACCGGGAAGTGCTTAATCGGATTGATCTGCGGTTCGATCAGCAGCGTCACACAGAACCGAACGACACCGTGAACGAACGACCAGACAAGTCCCAACACCGCCTTCACTGCGAGCGCCACACTCGACTCACCGCTGCGGAATCGGAGCCATTCATCGACGGCGTATAACACGCGTTCGAGTCCGTCCATCAACCAGTGAAACGCATCGACGATCAGCGTGAACAGTCCGAGCAACAGATGCGTCCGGATGCGATACCACAGCCGCGCAAGGAACTCGCGCGTCAGTTCTTCCGTGTCGCGACCGAAGCGTGAGTTCAGTACGGCGACACAGACCACGAACGCTGTGAGACTCGACCAGCGGTTTGGCCAGTCGTAAATGCCGAACCACGGCAAGACGAGACAGAACACGGCCGTCGCCAACAGCGGCGCGATCACAACCCGCCGAAACAGCTTCATCGGGAAGCTCTTCAACAACCATTCGACCGGCGGAAACGCCATGACGCGCTGCGGCACTTCCACCAGCGCGACTCGCAGCACCTTCCACGTCGCCCGGAGCAACGTCTCGACCGCATTCAAAAACGGCGGCACGTGAATGAGCGCGAGGATCAAGCAACCCAACAGGAACATGTGCAGGTGGCTGTAGATCAGATGGTGCCGCGCTGCCGCGTGAGCCGCGTTGCTCGTCATCGCCGTGTTCGTCCTCGCGGAAGAATCATCACTGGGCGAGAGACTGCTTCCGGCTGCGGCCTCGCGTCCGATAGCGGCCTCGAAACCAGCAGGATTATCCGTCGTCACTGTCTCGACGAGCGGCGTTTTTGCCGGCTCACTCGACTTTGCCGGCTCACTCGACTTTGTCGGGTCATCAGACTGAAGCGGCACGATCGGAGGCGACTCTGCATTCGGCTTCACGTCGGCGGTAATGATCGGTTCGCTGACGATGATGGGCTGGAGTTCGATCTCTTCCGCCGCAGTCCGTGTCGTGGTTGGCTGAGTCTGCGGCTGCGGCGCGACGACGACGTGGGCAGCCTCGGGCGCGGCGTGACCGAACGCGAGGTACGCGATCTCTTCGACCGCCATCAGCGAGAGGAATGACAACCCGAACGGCAGGAACACGAACTTCGTCAACAGCCGACCGAACGTCGTCCCGTAGGCGAGCGAGTTCATTCGTTGCAGCCACTGCAAATAGAACGGGCCGCGTTGATAAACGCCGTCGATGCGCGAGGCCAACAGCTTGTCCGCACGCAGCAACGGATCGCCGGTGAGGAACTCGCGTGCGTCGGTCAGATCGGGAATCTTGAGCTGGTTGCGGGCGATCGCGTCACGCATCTCACCCAGCGTGAGGAACCCGCGCTGCACGACACCATCGAGCAACTCATGCACAACCTTGCGAAAAGCGACGCGCTCGACGACGCCGTTGGGGACCAGTCCCGCTTCCGTCAGCGCACCGGCGACGAGTGGTTCCATCCGCCTACGCAACAGGTGTTCGGCCGCAGTGGCGGCAGCATGGAGCAGGCGACTCAACTCTTTGCGACCGGCCGCGTCGATCTGCACGACGGGGACTCGCCGTGCCGCGCTCCGCAGATGCTTCGACATCATCACGACCCGCTGATTGGGCAGCGGTCGCTTGAGCGGTTCCTTCCCGAGTTTGATCGCCCATCGCAGCAGATCGACTTTGTAAATCTCCTGCTCGTGATTGAGGCAGACTTGTTGCAGGTCGTAGAGCAACCGCGCATTGGCGTTCCAGAAACCGCGTCGCGCCGCCGGAAGCAATCGCTCACACATCGCCAGCCACGGACGGACTTCCTCGTCGGTCAATTCGAGCGCCGCTTGAACCCGCAGCACGAGGAACTCGATCTCACGCAGCAACTCGGCCCGCGCGTCGTTCATCTGATCGAGCGGTGCGATGTCGAACGCCTGCCGCCGGACGAGCGCCGCGCGAACGTTGTTGCCATCCATGCGGAGTCGCAGCGCGCGACGCACGTAAGCGGCATACACGCGGGGCGAACGGGAGGCCAGATTCAGCGGTGCCCCTTCGAGCAACGATTCGACAGGATCGACCGGTGTTGTGGCAGTGACCGCGATCGGACTCAACAGCGGCTCACTCGAACGAGCCGTGTCGATTGGTCGAGTTGCCTCCAACAGCGCGGCAGCATCGCAGTCGGGGCCGATCAACCGCAGCACTTCCTCTTCATCATCGAGCGCTGGGAAATAAAGCGGCAACAGCGCGGGAGCGAACGCACGCAACTCATGCCAGACGGCGACGAACTCGGCGTAGACCTGACGCGGATCATCGGGGCGGACCAGCATCTGTTCCGCACGCAGCACCGAACGAATCTCATCGAACTGCGTCTGACCGATCCCGTCGATGCGCCGCCGCAACTCCGCCGACGGCATGCGATCGGAGGTCGTCTTCGGTCCCATTTCAAAGTCGATGCGGGCGTGAAACAGCAATCGCCAGTAGTACCGCAACAAGTCCTCGCGCGAGAACTTCAGTAACTGATCCTCTTCCGGTCGCGCGATCAGGATCAATCGTTGAGGCAACGGCGTGTCGGCATCGACTCCCAACTCATCCCGCGCGACGAGCCACAACAACCGGTCGCGATCAATCACGCACGACTTGCGATGCGGAGGCGGAACCCATGGGCTGGCGATCTCCAGTTCGTTCTGCCACACGCGGCGCACGACACGCGGCAAGACGAAGAATGCACCCGGTTCCCGCGCGCGAAAGAGTTGCTCGACCTCGGCCACCCAGTGCGCCGGATGCACACTCGTCCCGTGATTCCCTCCCGCTGCCGCCGACCGCGAAGCCAGCTCAACTTGGACCGCCGCGTGCGGAGCGGCGTGCGAGTTCGTTGCCGCAGAAGTATCAAATCCGGGGTCATTCATCTCCGTCACGTCTTCTTAATCCTGCAAGCGGTTCGTCCCAGCGCGAGGCGGAGACTACCTGCCGAAAGAGTGAGATACCAGCCGCGCCCAAACCGTGAATGCTCAACAGGCGCCGTGATTCATGGGTGGTCACGTTTTATCCCCGCTCCCGCCCGTCTCCGAAGGGAGAGAGAGGATAAGAGGCTCGGGCCCCCGATGTGCGACGGCACCTCACTGCCGACTCAATTGAATCTCCCGTCACCACCGGGTAGCTGTACTCGCCCCCGGCCCAACATTGATTTGCTGGCCACAATCTTCCCCGAATGGTCTCACTTCAGAAAGAACTTTCATGCAGATGCTCGATCAGGTGGCCATCGTGACCGGTGGCGGGACGGGAGTGGGGCGCGCGACCGCGCTGGCGTTGGCGAAGCTTGGATGCAGTGTGGTCGTGACGTATTCACGTTCGCGCGAGGAGGCCGATGCCACCGTGAGCGAGATCACGGCGTTGGGCGTGCGCAGTTTCGCCTTTCAAGGGGACGTGGCCGATGACGCCGCGTGTCGTGCGATGGTGTCTCAGACGGTCGCCACGTTGGGGCGGATCGACGTGCTGGTCAACTGCGCGGGGACGACCGAGTTCATCGCGTTCCAAGATTTGGAAGCGGTCTCGGATGAGACGTGGTTGCGGCTCTATCACGTCAACGTCGTCGGGGCCTTTCACTGTGCGCGTGCCGTGCGCGAGCCAATGCTGGCGGCGGGTGGTGGTGTCATCATCAACGTCTCAAGTGTGGCGGCTCAACTCGCTCAAGGGAGTTCGATCCCGTACTGCTGCACGAAGGCGGCACTCGACAACTTGACGGTCTCACTGGCGAGAACGCTCGCGCCGCAGATTCGCGTCAACGGCGTCGCCCCCGGTTTTATCGCCGGGCGTTGGACTCAGGCGGGACTCGGACCGCGCTACGACGGCATCAAAGAGGCGTATGAGAAAACGCTGCCGCTCGGTCGAGTCTGTCATCCCGAGGACATCGCGGAAGGGATCGTCAGTCTCATCACCGGCAGCAGTCTCGTCACCGGTCAGACGCTGACCGTTGATGCGGGAATGATGATCGCGGGATATCAAGTGAAGTACGACTGACGCATCGCATCGCCGTGGAACATCGGCACTCCCTCACTGGCGTAGCGAGTCGGTGTGTCACCTTGGTAATTCCCCCCAACAGAAACGCTTCCAACATGACACCGCTGCTTTTTGTTCGACTCTGGGTGATGGTTTTCCTGCACTACTTCGTGTGGGGAGCGTGGTACGTGACGATGGGAACGTATCTGACCAAGACGCTCAGCTTTCGGGGTGAGCAAGTTGGACTGGCGTATGGTTCGACGGCGGTCGGAGCGCTGCTGTCACCGTTCATCGTGGGGATCGTGGCGGATCGTTTCTTCGCCACGCAACGCATCCTCGCCGTGCTGCATCTGGCGGGAGCCGCCTTGCTGTATTACGTCTCCACGCTGCACGACTTCAGTGCGTTCTATCCCGCGTTGTTGGCTTACACGGTCACGTATATGGCGGGACACGGCCTGACCAATTCGCTCACGTTGCAGCACTGCCAGAACCCGGCGAAAGAATTTCCGCTGGTCATGGTGATGGCCAGCGTCGGTTGGATCGCAGCAGGTCTCGTCGTGAGTGCGTTGAAGCTGGAGGACTCGGCGGGAATGTTTCAACTCGCGTCGGGAGCCGCCCTGGTGATGGGCCTCTATTCGCTGACGTTGCCTCACACGCCTCCCAAAGGAGCGAACACGCCGGTCTCATTGGGAACGTTACTCGGCTTCGATGCGCTGCGGTTACTGCGCGATCGGTCGTTCGCCACGTTCATGGTTTGTTCGTTCCTGATCTGCGTGCCGCTCAGCTTTTACTTCACGTGGATGAACGCCTTCATGAACGAACTGAACATCCCCAACGCCGCCGCCAAGATGACGCTCGGTCAAGTCTCGGATGTCATCTTCCTTCTGCTGCTGCCGCTGCTGTTGCCGAGACTCGGTGTGAAAGGAGTCTTGCTGGTAGGGATCGGTGCGTGGGCGTTGCGGTTCGGCTTGTTCGCCGCCTTCGCCAGCAACCCCGCTGCGCTGTGGATGCTGTTCGTGGGGATTTGTCTGCACGGGATGTGCTACGACTTTGTGTTCGTGATGGGCCGCATGTACGTGGACAAGCGTGCTGGAGCGGATATCCGCTCCGCAGCTCAGGGCCTGCACGCGCTGGTCACACTCGGTGCGGGAATGTTCGTTGGCTCGTGGCTCTCGGGAGTCGTCGGCCAAGTCTACACGCGCGACGCGACGCACTCTTGGCAGGAAATCTGGTTGATTCCCGCCGCGATGTCCGCCGTGCTGGTCCTCGTCTTCGCCGCGCTGTTCCACGAGCAGCGTGAGTCCCCACCGACCGAGCCGCAATGAAGTGCGCCGCAGTGATCGGTCCAAAGTACCGACCAGCACTACCCGCGTTCTCGTGCCTCCCTCATCCGTGGTCCGGCTTTGCATCGGTGCGGTCACTTCTCTGAAACAGGATTGGATCGCACGGATGGCAGGGCCGGAGCACGGATGAAGGAAGTACGAGGCAAAGATGGACGAGCGGACTCCTAAGGCGAGCGGCATGTGTTGGCATACCCAGTCGTAGGATGGACGCCTCGTCCGTCCGTCACTACCAGCGGCGACTCGGACGGACGAGGCGTCCATCC
>JAYVOX010000365.1:0-1671 GCA_043757695.1 Schlesneria sp. | reverse complement strand
GTCGGCAAGTCGGCGAGAAACGTTTCGAAGATCGTCCCGGTGTAATAGTCGAGGCCCCGCGCGATCGAGACATCCAACTCGACGCGGTCCATCGGAATGCCAGCAGTCTGCGCGGCGGCGAAGAGTTCGCGCAGACGACTCACGCCGAGCATTCCGGTTGCATTGCCCGCGAGCATCGTCGCGAGGTGATCGAGCGTGATCTTCGGGTTCGCCAGTTCGAGAACTTGACGAGCTTGAACCTCTGACGCGCCGACGCGCTCGATCATCTCGGCCACGACCGCCTCGGCTCCGATCTTGGCGAGCTTGTCCAACGACCGCAGCACGCCGATGGTCTTGTCTTGCAGTCCGAGTTGATTCAGCACGCCGTTCAAGATCAGTCGGTTGTTCACGCGGATCGTGAATCGCTCGAAGCCGAGTGCCACGAGCAAATCATGAATGACGAGCAGGGTCTCGATATCGGCGGCATTCCCATCGGTGCCGATCGTGTCGAAGTCGCACTGCACGAACTCACGGTAACGCCCGCGTTGCGTGTTCTCTCCGCGCCAGACGGGCGCGATGTGATAGCGCTTGAATGGCGTGCCGATCTCTGCCAAGTGCTGCGCCGTGAAGCGAGCCAGCGGCACCGTCAGATCGAACCGCATCGCCACGTCCCGGTCGCCGCTGTCCTTGAATTGGAAGAGCTGCTTGTCGGACTCCTCGCCCCCTTTGCCGGTCAGAATCTCGGCGTATTCGAGGGCAGGCGTGTCGATCGGGCTGAAGCCGTAACTGCGGAAGACGCGCCGCGCGGTCTCCATCAGCCGCTCGCGAACGAGCATGGTTTCGGGGAGATAATCGCGAAAGCCCTTGAGCGTGCGCGGAGTGATGAGTGGTGAAGTCACGGAGGGTGGAGGGTCTAGGGTTGAAGGTTGAGAGGCAGAACAAAATGGGGACGAATGGGTGAGGAGCGTCACAGGAGATCGACCAAAATCACCCGGTTGCCGCCAAGAGACTATGACTTCAGCAAACGCCCGATCGGCAACTCGGGTGCATTTTTTTGTTCGCCGCTTTGCTTCGAGATTGCATTCGATGCATGCAGTCGATCTGTCAATTGACCATTCCGACTTTGCACAAGTTGGTGGTCAAAATGCAAATCATGCTATTCCAATTTGTCCAGCGTCTTCTCCGCGTTACGAAGTGCTTTCTCTTTTGAAGGAAGAAACACATTTTTCACCCAATCTTTGTGAGGTGGGAGTGGCTTGCCGTCCTTAACCTTGCCGTAAAACAGTGGTCGTAACCCATGCCAGTCTGCGTGCGCACCCGTTTCCAAATATTCATGCGCCGTGACTATCGCCTCTTCAATACGTTTGATGCGATCAAGGATGGATTTCGTCTTTGACATGGCGTAACGCGGCGTGCTTGGGATCAGTTTCAATGTTCGAAAATGCGGGCAATTTTTTAGCGGCGAACAGACACTAGCTCTGCCTTCAACGCTCAACCTTCGACCCTCAACCGATGATCGGCAGGCTCGGCAAGGTCACTTCGCCGCGCTTCTTTCTCGGTTGCGGCTTCGGCGGCAGGACCGCTTCGGCGTACTCCCAGAGTTGTTCGGGGGCCTCGAAGAATTTGTCGTAGCAACCGGTGTTGCCGTACTCGCAGTTGTCGGTCGAGTAGTCGCGACAGATCTGGGGGCGC